>JAATVS010000189.1 GCA_014523695.1 Nitrososphaerales archaeon TH5895 | reverse complement strand
TGAGGCTTACCTATAAGTTAGATAAATTGGACATAGGATAGTTAGTTGCTTAGAGAACCTTTTAGAGTGGGACTTCAACAGCTACATCGGTTTTTGGATAATACCTTTTTACATCCCCTTCACCATATTTAGACCTAAATTTCCTCACGATATCGTCGACATTATTACCTTCTATTATTAGTTTACCTCTTTCAGATATTTCGACGCCGTTTACAGAAATCTTCAACATTGGATCGGATAGCAGTTCTTGTACCAGTTGGTGTCAGAGCCCTGAACGGGAAGCAGATATAGAGTGTTGCCTTCATGCACAAACCAGACTGGCCTAGGAATATCTTTGCCTGACTTTCTACCTTTAACACTAAGTGTTATTTCGTATGTTCTCTTGAGCCTCGTGATGTATTCAGGAATGGAGTTGTACAGCATCTAAATGCAATGGAAACAGTGATTGCTTATAAGAGTGCACACAACACCTTAGAGATGTGAGCAAATCAGATGTATCTCCTAATACTCCACCAGCAGACGAGGCTGATCTGTAGCAGCTAAACGTAATTATGCAGTGCCGTCTAGTTCGACTATTTTTACCATGCCTCATGTTTGGAGTCAAGCCATCAAGATAGGCTTAGAACTTCGCGGGTCTGCTCTCGAGACGTTAGAAAGGGCTGAGGCAGCAGCTTTGCTCGCTAGATCAGAGATAAAGGTTTATGGTTCGTTTTGAGGGCAGCAACAGCATTCTGCAAGGCGGCAGTGCGGACATTCGGTCGATGATTTGCTTTGCATACACTCATTGGGACTGCAGCCACAGTCGACACAAGTTATTGTCATTAGAGTCAATGCATACCAAGATTCCTAAAAGGTTTATGGTAAAGTCTAAATGGATGGATGATGACTAATGCCAGAACATCAACGACATCCTGACAGCATCCAGTAAGCCTTAATCTGATGGTATCTATGAAATCTTTTTAGGCATTTAGCCATATACATTGTGGACATAGTATATTAGGTCCACTTTATATACAACCTCCACACAGAAAAAGATACGAAACGTATAACCGAGAAATCAATCAGAGTAAGATCAGAGACTCACAAACGTCTCTTAAAGAGAGGAACAGCAGGAGATACCATGGATTCGGTTATAACAAAACTTCTTGATCTCACAGAGGAGAAAAGCAAGTAATGATTAGAACTAATGCGGTTATTGTATTGGCATTACTAATACTGCTTTCAACGGGGGGCCTTTGGACTGGAATCAACAGTAGAACAATCTCTATTGCTCAAGCCAGCACCGATGAACAAGGTGACGAAGGGAGCGAAGAGGAATCTAATAACTCAGAGAGTAATGATGATGGTGACTCCGATTCACCAATGAGGGCAGACCCTAGCTGCGGTAGCGGAGACTGTGAAGCAGGCCCAGCAGAAGACCTTGATGATGGAAATGGCGGTGGTAGTGATAATGATAATGATGACAATGGACCGCTCCCCTACTGCGACGACGTAGACTCTGGAAGTTGCCATGACCTTGACGACGTTGATGAGGAAACAGGTAAGTATCCATGCAACGATGGTACCCAAAGAACCAATAAGGAAGACTGTCCAGATGCAACAAAGCCTGTTCTGCCAACTCAGCCGAACATAGGTTCTTCAAGGACTGTGACATACACAACGTATTCAATTCAAGGCTCTGGCCTGCCAGAACAGACAGGACCGTTACCAGTTCCTAAGCCAGATCAAGCAGTACTAAAGATAATGTATGATGATGAATGGTCAGGGAACATTCTAGATTCGAATATGACTTCTCAGTCTTATGATGGCGACGGTAACTATTCGATTGTGTTTCCATGCGAAGAAGACGATGGGTTCTTCTCGCTGACGGTTCAGAAAAGTGACGATGACAATGAAGCGCTGCAGTTGACCGTCCAAAACTATTTGAATCAAACTTTGAAGCAGGGACAGACAACAGCAGAGTTTGGGATAGTCTCACTTTCTGGGGAATGTAAGATAATTAGCTAAGCTAGACTCGTTAAGATTATTATTCAGGGAGCTGTACCTAAAATATCTTCTCCCTTCCTTTTTAGTATTATAAATTTTTTATGATGTCAATCTTGTTATTATCCTTGCCGTTTGAAGAGAAAATGTAAAAACCCCGATCATATAGTACACAGTGAATTTCATCAAGAAATATCCCACTACAAAAGGAAGAGTACCACAGACAATCATACTAGTCGACCCCAAGGATTGGGCTGCCGCATTAGAGAATCCTGCGCTAAATACAACGGAATGTTGCCAGGTCTGCAACATTACAGAGGATATCGCACGGGCCAAGAAGGGGATAGGAGTTACGGGCCTAGGACAATCGTGCGCCTGCCAGTGGAAGGGATAATGTTACACAATAATGAAAATGGATAAAAGGATCGCCTATTATGGTAATACCAGGAGTGCTTTATTTTGGCGGAGACACAAAAAATTGGGGTACCTGAATACATAGGTGAAATCGCCGATTCACTCGCAGTAGTTGGGGCCGTGTGGGATATATGGATTGGTATTGTTACGTGGCTCAATGAAGAGATAAATCCGCCGCTACCAACGCGGAATCCCTTAATGGAATTACTGAATGCGATCCATACAAAATTAAATGAGATTGATGATAATGTTTTGGCCTCATGGGCCACAGAAAGAGAGGAGAACGTCGCTTTCCTTCAAGCTCATTCAACCGCGGCGCTGATAACAGCAAATGGTTTCCTGCATAGCGGAGCGGCGCGATCGGATCCTGAATGGGCCCCTAAGCTTGCATTAGCTTTACGCGACTCGTTTGTAGCAGTTCAGACCTTTACGGGGGGTTTGGAAAGTGGATTCTGGCTCCGTCCTGATAGTATCAAGGCGATTTCCTTAGAGGGCGATCCTACCGATTTCCTTAAAGGCTGGATGCAACACATACCGGACAGAGCCGAACGCCACTCCTTCAATCGTTCCTGGGATTACCGATGGGCTCTACCAGTTGCATTATATTCCATAACGGCTCGAATCGTCATACTCCGCTCCGCCGGAGAGAAAAATGAAATAATTAGTCAGGAGATCAAACGTTACATTAATTTCATCGCAATGGTCACTAAAAAGATGGAATCAGGGGTACGATCAGTTGGCACACTGAGCGACGAACTTCTTAACAGAATGGCCAATACTATAGGAGTGCCAATTGCGGTGGCTGATATTTATGGCGGCTACTATCTGGGAGGGCTTTCTGAGCCGGGATCGCTTAAACCCTTTGAACCTAAGGCTAAGAAAATTCCCGTCCCCCCTTTTATTCAAATTCCGCCTCTAACCTTTGATGCCATCAGAGATGACCAGGTCAAATTTCAGGAGCACTGGAAAAACATTGTCAAGGAAAGGATTGGTATTGGGGAATTGTTCCGATTCTCGGGGGGATTGGAAAACATCCTTGGATTATTGGAGAAACAGAGTACCAATCTGTCGACATTGCGCGGCAAAGGTATTGATTTTAGTGTTCCAGAAATGGATCTGTCAGACTGGCTCAATGACCCTATCAATACGCCTTATCCTGCCATCTCTGAAGCACTATTGAAGTTGGTGGGAGACAAGCATCTTCGGAAGCCGGTCTTCTTGGACGTAATTGTCTTTAAGTATGAGGACACTCCAGGTGTCGAGTCCCCACGCAAATTGGAAGACGTCAATTTAGCAGTACTCAGGACGGCGGTAGTTGACAGTTACAATGAACGTTATGGCGAGGGTGTCTCAGATTTTCAGGGTCTGTTAGTATGATAAAAGAAGGTCAGCCAAAACATTAGACCTAAACTGACTTGAATACTCCAACTCTACTTTTTACCATGCATACTCGATACCTTCCGAAGTAATCATCTTACCTTGTATTTGAATCTGGTTTCGAATAAGCCTATTCAGTAATTCTTTCGTTGGCTTAGCCAAGCGTTTCAGAAATGCCACCGATTATATCTGCAAAATTTTCATCAGAAGATCCAAGCAGGTTTACTATGTCTTTTTGAATTAAGTCCGACCATAGCTCCGGTTTAACTTTATCGTTATCATCCTTCTTGAATAAACTTGAATGAAGAGTATTCTCGTAAATTGCTCCGTATTTGGGCGGGTTCCTATCTACACTCCTTCGCCGAAAAGATTGCAGATCAAATTAAGAAGACACCACGAGTGTCAGTGAGTGCAGGAGCCAATCACCACAATCAGTAAAACAGATTCAATCTCAAATCAATCAGCTGCAAAAACAAGTGGCCGAATTCAAAATGATATTCAAAAAATAAGAACAACTTCTGGACCAAGTCCAACTACAAGAGCGAAATCTAAAAAACTAGCTTCCTCCAGAGCTAACATTAAATCTAGATCTACGAAAGGCAAGTCACTTAAGAGTACTAAAGTTAGAAGAAATAGAAAGAGTAGGTGACAAGATCAAAAAGGAGCAAAATACAAAAGACTAGT
>JAATVS010000188.1 GCA_014523695.1 Nitrososphaerales archaeon TH5895 | reverse complement strand
GGACCATTTCTATATACTTTTTCTTGCATGCACTGTATGACTGTGTCTTTAGCTCAAAATGGGGCTGGTTTTGGAGCAATGTGGGGAAAGGAGAAAGCTATTGAGATGCTAAAAAACGCTGGCTTTACCAATGTCGAAGTCAAGACACTTGCACATGATTTTCAAAACTATTATTATATTGCAAAGAAAACCTAAAAGAGTATATCTTTGAATTTCGAAAAAAAATAGTGAGGTAAAAATAGTGAGATAAAGCTGTTTCCGACAGATGTCCGTTCTTCGCTCCTAATTACTGGAGAGATACCACGAAATACTAGCTTTGAAAGAGGATTCCCATTTCAGTATGCAGAAAAGCCTTCCAATGGTGATGATGATGAGAAGAACATGAATCTTATTCCAGATCCTTTAGGTAAGGATGATCAAGCAATAGTAGTGAATGTTAAGAATGAAGATTTAATGCCCGACAAATTCATTCAAAGTGCTGTCTGTACTACGTTTACGTTTTAGAATCACAATATTGATTTCATAGTCAGATGGATGGCAGCAGAGTTTTCGAAGAAGCAGTAAACAGGATTTTGTTGAAGCTACATTAGTATACCACAAAGACCTGTCTACTACATTGAATGCATTAAGTTTGCAACAAGTCAAATATGGCATCAAGGTTGGAAGCGTGTTAAATGGTGATCAGTGCATCACTTACTTGATCTATTGCCATGCCAATTCATCATGTGATTCTTATGTGTGGTTAGATATGCACCAGGCTTGAAATAATGATCATAGAAATCTAGGTCTATATGTTGTGCTTGTAAATAAGTTAGCAAAAAGATACTAGGAATAGTGGCTGGAAATTTGCCATAAGTATCATGGATATATTGTGCCTGCAATGCTGCGCATTCTTTGATCTCTTCGGTGATAGGGTTAGCGCTGCCTCTTACCTTTTCACTATCCTTCCACGCGCCAGGCGTTTCAACGTTATACATACCACCTTCTCCAAACTTTCTGTTAATTAGAGCATCAATTGCCTCTCTCATATTCTTGTAATGCGGAGGACAGTATGCTTCAAAAATTCCTGGCAATCCTGTTGGATTGGGAATAGACCAGCGATCATCGGTATCATATCTAAACCCTAAACCTGGTACTTTTGGATCTCCAGTAGCGCCTAATACTGTATGTCTATCTATACCATGATATAGCCATCCTCCAAGGCCCATCCCTTGAAGTAACAACATACCTGCATAACAGGATGTCGAAAGTTCTGTAGTTAGTTCAGAGATATTATACTGTTCAAGGTAGGTCAGTGGAATCGGGTTTTTGGTATCGACTATTTTATCATACTTGTCTATCCCAGGAATCTGTTTCTTGGCTATGTCATCAAAAAGAGGTAAGTGATTCACAGTATAGTAAAGAATAGCGGAAAGTGTGTGTTGTGCTAGATCCCCGACTGGAATAACTAGTGTAGATCCTTCATGATTTGCTATCCAGGTGTTATGTCCTTCCATATATGGCTCCTCCTTTGGAGTGTATAATCTCTTATCAGATATTTTTCGTATTCTTGATTTGTGAGCCGATAGGAATTCCTGTAAATCAATCCTTCCGTCCATTATATCTAGCGGTGGATGAAAATCTCTTGTGGGAAAGAAATATGTTCCATTGTCATCGGTATAAAAGATCTCTGAAGTAGAGAATCCTGCTGCAGAGGGAAAAGTGCGACCAGACGGACTATTACAGTAATTAGAGAGGTATGGGGCATATTTCTTGTGACGCATTATGCCAAAATGCCATCCAGTTACCCCACCCATTGTGGATAACAAAAGCATTTGTTCTATTTCGCTTAATGGCATAGGTTTATACTTTGATTTGAAAGCGAACACACCATCTGGGATCTCTGAACCCATACAAAATCTTCTAGATCGTCTTCCAATTAGTGCCTCCATTAACGGAAACTTTAGCAATTCTGCTAGAGTGTCTTCAATCTTGGCTGACAGTTCTTGGTCCGATGTCATTACACTAGTCTTATGGTGAAATCATGATTAAAAATATGCTGATAACTGATTAATGCAACTGCAAAGATAGTCTGAACGCATTTATTGTGATTAGTTGTTTCTAGGTACATACTGGCCATACACCGTAAGTTTTTTTTGGTATGTATAAGGATCTGCTTGAATTGTGCCCAAAAGACAATGAATAAAGTTTCAAGCGTTCACTCGCAGAGAAAGGATCTTTTAATGGTGTGTTATCATGGGCTTACTCTGGAAGAAGTTAGTGGGCTAGTTAGTTGCCCTTTATACAAAGAGGTGGATCTTCTTCGACCATGGGCTTCAAACAATGTTCAATTGTTGGAAGCGTTTCATAACAGAATATCTCTCCTTTAGCATTCTTTACGCATGTTGTTTCTTTCTCTGCTGCACCACCATCATCGCCGGTGCCGCTACCACCATCCCCATCTACAGCGCCGCCAGTTTCATTTACTACTACTAACCCATTGGAACTTATGATATCAAGGGCGAGTTGCTTCAGCTCTTGCGCCTCCTCAGTCACACTTACTGGATCTGTTTCGTTCTCTTATTATACAATAACTATACAACTAGAAAACAGTTAGAGAAGTACTTGGATGAGATAGTGAAAATAGGTCTATTTAGCTATGATGAATCAACCAGAAGGTACAAAATAACCGAGAGGGGTTTGTATTATTTAAGGTCATATGCGGTCACGGGCATGGATATCTTTTAGAAATTTTTAATAGTGCGAAGTAATAAGCATAATATGAAAGTCGGATTACGTCTACCACAAGTTGGTGAAAGTATTACCAAAGAGAACATTCTCTGTCAAACGACAAAAAATTTATGAGTGCAGCCAAAGAGGTTTATGTAGATTTTGTTCAAGGATATGAAAAACTCAGTAAGGTACATTAATTTAGACACGTATATACAGTAAATGCATTTGAAGAGCGCAACAGACATTT
>JAATVS010000187.1 GCA_014523695.1 Nitrososphaerales archaeon TH5895 | reverse complement strand
TTGTAGATAACTCAACCCAATCTTCTGATTCACGCTTTACTTTCATCCCAAGTACATCTTTATAAAAGGTGATTAATTTCTGTAAATCAGATACCAATAGAATAACCATACCAATCTTTCTAAACATTGCAGATGAAGTAGTGTATACTGTTCCCACACAACATAAAAAGTTTATTCCATTCATAGTATTGTGATAGATGGTCATTTGTGAAACAATCGAATTAAGTGTAAACCTCAACTAGCTTTTTGTTAGAGGTTCTCCCAGATGTAATTCGTATTCTATCCTTGTCAATTTCAAAATAATCTGCTAGCTTCTGGATTAGCTCACGATTTGCCTTACCTCTCTCAGGCTTAGACTTTAGTGATACTGTAATCTGGTCTCCATAAACTATGATTTTGCCTGCGGGGTTAAATTTGACAAAGACAGTATATCTCAACCTCTTTCAGCATGCTCCTTGTTTGTTTACATTAAATATAGATTTTGCCACTATTACCTTTGTTTTAGTTCTCATACTTCATAAAAGGGTTATAATGATAACGATGTCCAGTTCATTTAGACATTCGCAAAAAGAAGGAATTGGATGAAATAAATCCAAAACAAATAAGATAGATATTAATTCTAGCAGAAACTCGAGAAACAGTAATATAATTCCAATTGTAAATTGAAATGGGCAAGAGAATATTTCGTACTCCACTACTGCAAATCTCTTAAGGGCTGGTCGTTTTTATTCCATCTATGGGGCACCAGACGATTTCATCATGGAGGATAAGACTAAAAGCGGCCTTGAAGTGAAAGAAAGATATTTTGATTCAAAGTATGAAACCGATTGTGATAGTGGGATCATTTATGACGGAGGAGGCACAGGACATAGGGTAGGTATTAGGTGGTATTTTAGTAAGACAACATTTACTCTAGATCAAATAGTCAAATTCGGCGAAGACCTAAATGAACGGTATAATGCTATTCGCGAGATGACTTGTCCTGATGACTGACTAACTGATTGATTGATTGATTGATTTTCAGCTTTTGACAGAGAATTATTTAATCCTGTATCATATAACGAACTGATAATTTTTTCTTCTCAACGCTACAGCTTTATTGTGCATTATGCAAACCGTTCAAATGAAGTATCTCATAGTATACTGTATTAATAATTGGTGGTAAAGCTTGTTATCGCACATATTTGACTAGCTATGGCAGGGACTAGCAATGGCAAGAAGATTTGAATTCGCTACAATAATAGTATGAATTCTCAAGATTATATTCAACATACTCTGAATATCTTTATCTAATTGTATTTGGTATATTGTATTAGTCATAAAATGCATGCTCCTGCCCTCTGAAATCGAAGCTAAGTCGATACTTCCAGCAATAAGAGCCATCCTGGCTTGTAAGCTCCTAAATGAATATGGTCGTAAAGAGGAAGAAGTAGCCAGAGCACTCGGTATTACCCAGGCAGCTGTGAGTAATTATTCAAGATGTATCAGAGGAGACAGAAGGATTATCTTGAGAATTGCTTCTGTTCAAGAGTTAATGTACATGATCGATGATATTGCAGCAGATCTGGCTAGGAGTAAGGTCTATACTCCATATGCTATGTCAAAATTTATTGAAATTTGCAATTTTATTCGTACTTCATTGATCATATGTAAAGTTCATCACTGTATTGAATCTAGTATCGATGAAAAGATTTGCGAAAAATGCGAAGCTAGTCTACTAAATGAATGTTCAATATGATGAGGACTTTAACGATTACATTTCTGAATCCCAATGACGATTCTTAGAATATCTGAGCCAGCATTAACACCAGAAACATATCCAAGCAATTAGTAAAGCAAATCATCTTTTTCCTTCGTCATAACCAGCCAATTGTCATAAGGTTAGCCTGAACTTAATGGATGAAAAGTATAGAAAGTTTTCTCATAACATTCTGTGGCTGTTCTTTGCACAATAGCACTTGGATATTGTCTTGCATTCATTATGTCTTCCCGCATCACAACACTCACAGATAGTTCTGGACGAGGTTGCCATTCCTGCTCCGCTCTTCGCTTCAATGTACTCCTTCTGTTCTATGGGCATATCCCACTGGTCATTCAATCCTATGATCTATGATATCTTCATCTAGATAAGAGTTTGTTGAGACAGGTCAGTTTAGGCCGTGAAGGCTCTATAGAAGGGGAAACATTCCTGCCAATATGCAAGATGACCTTTCACCAGATGTACAAGGTATAAGCAATTGTCGGTTGGTGGAGTACTTGTGAAAGATTATTATGTATTACTAATATGGTATATACAGGTACAACGCGAAGTATACGGGTTAGTACAAATCTTGAAAGGATAATAATTCATATTCAAAATAGAATTAGCAGGGCTAGAACTCATCTGCATGAGCATGTCACAACAGAAGGTGAAATCATCTCTCCAGATAAACAATGTGAATATTGCAAAATATACTTTTAAGGCGAAGGAAGTTTATTTTTCCTAATCCATACTTCTATGGTGATCCAAATTAAACATACTAAGGATTTAGAGATAAGGAAAAGTCGAGAAGAGAGTCGAGAATGATGAAAACATTAATCAATATTGAATGATTACAATTTGAACTCGCTCTGTCTGAAGTCAAGGCATTGGCATTTTAGATGAGAACATAGTCCCATATTGTTATCTCGTCTCTTATTATCAGACAATGGAGGATTGAAATGGACTTTTCTTGTATGCCCGCAAATACAAGTCGAGTCATCAGCACATGAGGATATTTACCTTCAACTCAATAATTTAACAATCATATCCTAAACGAATAACTCTATCGTCCGTCACATGTGTCATTCCGATCTGTGTACTTTTACTACATATGTTATTTTCCAAAATGCTCTTACCTTTTATAATTTCATTTGAGATTAGTATTATTAAGGTGTATCTATTCAGAAGCTGTGTACATACTACTAAAGATACATTATAGTCATTATATTAGTAAGTATTACTATAACAAAAGCTCGTTAACCAACTAATTCTATACAGATTTTAACGACTAATGTGTCCACATCACACTAAATGAGGGGTGAATGGTCGTCTGGATCACAGTCAAATTGTGCGCGGCCCTTAAGCTTTGAGTGCATGCCAGTCAAGCCAGTTACTTCTCCAGCATGATTAGCGTTGTATTTAACATCTCCGCCCAGATGCGATGGACAAATGCTTCCTGA
>JAATVS010000186.1 GCA_014523695.1 Nitrososphaerales archaeon TH5895 | reverse complement strand
TAAAGACATCAATATAGTAAAGTCCATTAATTCGTTTCTTGAATCGAAAGGTTCGTCATATTCGATATCCCGAAAGATATATGCCCCGATTTACGTATCTGGACCTATAAGGAATTTTATCGACGGACACAGGACCTTGATCGTCGGGGATGCTGCTGGCCAAACAAAACCAACAACTGCGGGGGGCATTTTGAGTTCAGGAATGGGAGGTCTGCTTGCCGGCAGGGCAATCGTAAACGCGATTGAGGCAGGAGATGACTCGTTTCTCGGTAATTACCCTAACGAATGGCACTCTATATTTGGATTTGAATTCAAAAAATTGATGTTGGCTCGGAAGGTATTCGAACACTTAGATAATAAGGCTCTTGATGAAATATTTTCCACCGTCTCCCAATCAGCTCTATCGCGAATCTCTCAGAAGGGGGAATTCGACTTTCATTCAGCTCCCCTTTCATTGATTCTTACTGCAAAGTCTACCTCTAGGATAGTTAAGGGTCTACTAGAAAGCAAATTAAGGAAGGCGCAATGAGCAAGGTATAAATCCCGTGTTGAAAATCATACTAGAGAATATCAATGCCAACTTCATTACAATTGCCCGTATGCACATCATGTGGTCGCCCTATTATGCCAAATGATGAGTGCGTTAAGTTTTATTGCCCCAGTTGTGGTTATGTGCTAGTTTGGAGATGTGAGAGTTGTAGAGAATTCGCGAGGATATACAAGTGCGTAGGATGCGGATTCGAAGGACCTTGATTAGAAATGTCAAGACTTGTTGTCCGTGTTAAGATTTTGCCCTCCGATGCAGAAACAAATCTAGACGAAGTTTCCAAATCGCTCACAGACACTATTCCGTCGGGAATGGAATTGAATTCTGTCACTAAAGAGCCAGTTGCCTTCGGATTATTCTCACTTTTAATTGATTTCATCATGGATGATAGCGAGGGCCAGATGGATAAGCTGGAGCATTTTCTTGAGAGTACTCATGGCGTTGGACAATTTGAGGTGGTGACCATGAGCAGAAGATCGGTACAGATTAAGTGAACCTTGCATTCAGTAATTCCCCCTTAGTAAACCAGCGTATTGACTAGGAATCCATCAAAATAAATCGAAGCGGACCCGGAATCAAATCTCCATTAGAGCTCACAAAAATGGAGAGACCTCAAGTTGAGTTGGACTAGCGAAGGTAAGCTTATTTCCCAAGAACGAGACAGCGGATAGTTTCAGTTTTGCATTTCTCAAAAATCCTTACCAAGATAGCTTTATTCGAGACGACAAGCCAACCTGAAATATACATTCTCAGAATGACTTTTGCGCCAATAAGTCAACTCATCAGGCGTTACGAATTTGAAGCATCGTATTAAGGAGGATATGTAAGCAAAGGGACAAATATGAAACGATATCAGTATTCAAATTCGGGCGTCTTTGGATTCGAATTGTTTGTGAATCAGAACCTCACATAGAAGAGCGCATCCAAAGCAATACCTACAAATATTACCACCAAATAGGGTGCAGTAACCTTGTAAGCTTTCCAAGCGAATTCAGGGGTTGGCTCTTTCACCAATTTATAGTGATAAATTAGCATCAGCGAACCAGCAATAGCTGCTATAACTGTATATAATATCCCAAGTCCAAAGAAATAGAGAGATAAAGAGTAAGGTAATAGCAGCGCAGTATTGTAAAAAATATATGTTGCTGTTTTCTGATTTCCAATCAAAACAGGCAGCATTGGAACATTTACGGTATTATACTCTTCCCGAGCCTTGATAGCCAAACACCAAAAGTGTGCGGGCGTCCATAAAAATACCAATAATCCTACTAGAAATCCTAACAGATCTATAGAACCTGTCGCAGCAGACCACCCTGCCATCGAAGCAGCACTTCCTGCAAAACCGCCAATCACTATATTTGATGGATTGTTCCGCTTGAGCCAAATCGTATAAATGACTACATAGATGAATATTCCCAGAGCGATCATTCCTGCTGACACCAAATTTAATGTCAAGATCGCGAGAACAACAGAAACTACACAAAGCAGAAGT
>JAATVS010000185.1 GCA_014523695.1 Nitrososphaerales archaeon TH5895 | reverse complement strand
TGAAGGTAATTTTATGACTAAGTGGGGAACGCCTGGTACTGGGGATGGACAGTTTACTCGACCTGGTGATATTGCAGTCGATTCGGAAGGAAATACTTACGTTACTGATCAAGGTAATAGTAGGGTACAGAAATTTGACAGTGAAGGTAATTTTATGACTAAGTGGGGATCTAAAGGTAGTGACGAAGGACAATTTATTGATCCTCTTGGCATTGCATTAGACACATCAGGCAACGTATATGTAGTTGATGCAGGAAATAGCCGCGTCCAAGTGTTTGCCCCCTCTTAGGAGAGCAATGTTATAAAACTGGCCTAGTAATTGCCAATTGATTTAGCATGTTAGGAACGTATGGAGATACATTGAGATCTCCTCCCTATTGTATCAGTTGAAATGTAGATCAGAAATTTTGTAGGTTTTTTAGTATTTCGCGAATAATTGGGCAATGAGTTAGTTGACAAAAAAAGACCACAAAGCGTCATGCAGATGGCATTCAGTAAGACCGACCGGAACCTATTATGAATAATTAGATGTTAAGCATGAGTCAAAATTCTAGTCAATTACAGTGGAATCAACAAAAAAGACTGAGCCTAAAATAACACTACAATTAAACATGCTACGCATTAAGACGAACTTGATTCTCCGTTGCAAGAATTGAGATCAGTATTACAACACAAGTACATCGTCATGTGAACGGAATGTCTCTTGCGCTTTCTAACCACAGCCTCCTTGAATGCTATTCTTTGTACCCTCAACAGCCTTCTTATATCCTTCTACTAATTCCTCCTCTCTTCTCTCTTTTGATACTGAGTTTATCAGCTACTTGAAGATGATGGTAAGACATGGCTTTTATCCCCATTCATAATCCAACATTTCCGGCAGAAAGGCTAAAAAGGTTTATCCTTATATGCGTCGTCATAACTTTCATTGAAATCAAATGCTATTGAGATTTATTCCAAATAATCAGATCTCAACTGTATAGAGGAGTAGCGTTTAGTACCAGAATTCTATTGTATTCTGGTTCCTTGTTCCTTACCTTCCGTAGGATTTGAAAAACCGAAATAGCATTGGGAACACATACTTTTTCCATAGAGAACTCCATTCTTCCCACAATTGCTGCATCTTTTATCCTGATCTACTGTTGAATCGAGTGATTTCACTTTCTGAAGACACTTTCCACATATAGGAGCTTCAAGTTTTAAACTAGAAAGAAAGCCCGTTCCACATTGCGCACATTTGAGACTGTACATGCTTCCTTTTGGCTTCCATCTTCTAAAGATATTTCCGAACATTATCCGATTATCTTAGACCAAAGCCACTATTATAAATATTGAATATATTGTAATACTTGCTTGAAAAGCGAGAATTAAGACAAATATTGGACTTTCGCATCTGACCTTATTTTCAAAAGGACCTGTTTTAACTTCGTACCAAAATTTACAAGGAAATCTATAGTACGCGATAAGTCACCAATGTGGATACAATACGATTGATAGTCGTAGTTGTCGAACTGAAAACCCGACGCGAGGAATGTTAGCTGAACAGTCGACGCACATATTATTTCTGTTTTCCCTTATAATATTTCATAGCAACAATTGCAATTATTACCAGTATCAATGTGATCCCTACTATGTCAAAGACTTGAGAATAGTTACCATAAAATCTAATCCATGCATCTCCGATGAAAAATCCTACTAGTGTCAAAAATATACTCCAGATGCACGACCCGATAAATGTAAAAAAAGTGAATCTGACAATATTCATTTCTGCGATCCCTGCAGGTATGGAAATCAATTCACGAATTCCGGGAGCCATCCTACCTAGAAATACTGCCAGCTCGCCGTGCCTAACAAACCATGTCTCTGTCTTTTTTAAATCTGATTCTGAAAGTAGGTGATACCGTTTACCAATCCTAGTTATTGTTGGCAGGCCGATCTTTAAAGCGATAAAGTATATTATTATTGCTCCGACAGTTGAGCCTACCGCCCCTACGATAGCCATCCCTATCGCTCCTGCCATTCCAAGATCATTTGTCTGAGCTGAGAATCCGATCAATGGGAAGACTAATTCGCTGGGAATAGGTGGAAATAGGTTTTCTAGTAAAGCAGCAGCAAATACTGCCGGATA
>JAATVS010000005.1 GCA_014523695.1 Nitrososphaerales archaeon TH5895 | reverse complement strand
CCACACTTAGGACAAATCTACGAGAAGATAGAATATATACCGGAATGGGTGGGAGTTTTAAAGCGTTCATTTTGCCCGAATGCAGTTTGTTTTTTTATGCAAATACTGGCATATATGATCTAGTTGTCGGCGATCTTGGTCTCTCAAACTATCTCACTGTCGATGGCAGACTATGTCCACCCGTCGCTAGTGTTCTGGGAATTGATATTCTCAACAAATTTAGTATTTCATTTTCAGATGATTTAGAAAGGCTTTTTTTAATACAAAGTGCCCGATAAAGTTGTTTGACAGACTTATAACTTGGAACGATTCAAATTTTTGCTTTTGCATTTAGATCCGCTTCAGAAGCAAGTTTAAAAACAGATCGCAGAAAGGTCAATGATATTAAAAAATTTGAGCCTGGGTTGACATCAAAGCAGATACGTTACACTTCATTGAATTCTTATAAATCATTCAGTCGATAAGATTCATGAACTAACTCTTTAGCATCGGTTATCAGATTTTAAAGAAATCTGTAAATTATTCCCGATGTAAGCCTGCCTGTTTTTGCAGGTATTTCAACAATTCTTTATCATCATCTTGGTGTTCTATTCGCAAATAACGCTTCATTCCACTCAACAAATCATTACTTCTTTTAGAATATTGGATTGAGTTATCTGTTTTAGAATCATTTATCATAATAAAAATTGCACTTTATTATATATAAGACTTTGAATGCTAGATGTAGATAAATCTAAGTGAACTTTGGAATATGACTGTGTTCTAAAATTTCTTCTAACTGCTCATAACTCTCTAATTCAATATATTTCATCAGACATTCGACAGTATTGTCGTCGTATTCGGAATTCTTGTACTTTTGTTTGCTAAGCGTAACTTGAACATGCTATTATTCAACTTGTACCGAAAGTTCTATTAGTTGATTGCTCAAAAAAGAGGGCCAAAAATCTTCCAAAATTCTTGATTGTTAGCACGTAAAACATCTGCATCAACGCAAGCACAATCTCAGCAATAAAGCTCACAACAATATGGTTAAGACTCTGATATGGCTAGTTCAAATTACATAAATACAACTAGTTGTCACATCATTATGGCATGTCAAACCTTATCAGAATTTGCGTGGAATCTACCGCTCAACATTTTAAAGCACACAGAACAGTATGGTTAATAATATTCCTTCCTCTAACGCTCCTGATTACCCTATCTCCCTCCTCCCCGATTGCCATAGCTCAGGGTGAAGGCACAGAAAATATTCAGGTGTGGGGCTCTGTGGGTTCTAATCCTGGGCAATTCAACAATCCGGCCGGTATAGTCTTGGACCCTAAAGGTTACGTCTTTGTGGTGGATTCTAATAATGACCGAATCCAAAAATTTACCAGCAATGGAACCTTCATTGACGAATGGGGAACTGCAGGAGCTGGCCCAGGTCAATTTAACAGACCGATTGGTATTACTCTGGACTACACTAATGGACATGTTTATGTTACGGATACCGGCAACGATAGAATCCAAAAATTTACCAGTAATGGAACCTTCGTTGACGAATGGGGAACTGCAGGAGCTGGCCCAGGTCAATTTAATACAGTAATTGGGATAGATGAAGATGATGACAAACAAAATGTCTATGTTACAGACGTAGGTAATAACAGGGTCGAAAGATTCACAAATGATGGACTATTCGTTTCAGAATGGGGAACTGCAGGAGCTGGCCCAGGTCAATTTAATAATCCTGGAAGGATCGCTCTTGATCCCTCTGGTAATCTGTTTGTTGCGGACTTTGGTAATAATCGTATACAAAAATTTGACGAAAATGGTAATCTAATAACTATGTGGGGAACTGGCGGTGCTGGCCCAGGTCAATTTTATAATCCAACAGGTATGACGGTACAATTCCCGCAAGGGAATGTCTTCGTGGCAGACAGCGGAAATAGTCGCATCCAGCAATTTGACAATAGTGGTAAATTCGTTAAGGAATATAGTATTGGAGAAAATACTGGAGATATTACAAATATAGATTTAGATGTAGACTCAGATGGCAAGATATATCTTACGGATCGTGGCCTAGATGTTATAAAGGTAATCTCTCCTTGAATTTGTCTAGATAGAGGTCGATAGAATGTAAATTTGAATACAAAGATACACATTCGCCAATAGAAATGACTAAGAAATAATCTCTTTCTGAATATGGTTTGAGTTATATTCTAAGGAACTAACCATCCAGGAATGGATAGATTGGTTTCGTTGTTATCGAGTGTGTCGAAACGAATGCAATTCAATAAAGTTTTATCAGTCCTCTTTATGGTTACCCTTTAATTTAGGAAGACGAGACAGCCAAAGGGTCTTATGAACCCTGTAGTTACCGTAAAGGGTTCGAATACCGCCTACTTAGGCGCCTTAATTCATACACTATTGACAGATGATTAGTGATTTGACGTTAATGATAACTGATGAAGTATAATGGAAGGCAGAAATCGTAAATCTGTTATGGTATAAATTCTGATTAATATTAGTGAATGCCCCAGTACTTCGTTACTATGCAGTCGACAAAAAAAATAGTTAAGTTATCTTCTTTCTGATTGTTCGTAGTGACCTTAGTGTTCTTCGACTTGTTGGGAACCGCTGGCTTACTAAAGTGTTTACATGACCTTGGACCTGCAAGCAATGGTTTGGCAGAAGACATTCAATGGCAGGTTACCATTTCCACATGCATTGGAATGTGAAGTTGCTTAATTGTATTCTTAATTCCTATGACAATAGTAGTATTAAATGGAAAAAATACAGAAAAAGAGTCTAGATTCTTCACCCGATGAAACACGGACCTTTGAGAAAGGCAAGATTGAGCTTGTAAACCTTGGTGACATTACAATCGGTCGGGCAGTATTGGAACCAAGGTGGTGCTGGGAAAAATGTGTGAAACCCATCGTAAAAAAACAGACTGTTATCAAGCACTTCATACCCAGTACATAGTTTCTGGTAGAATCAAAGTAGTCATGGATGACGGTGCTGAAGAAGAATTTGGCCCAGGAGATGCTGCAGTAATTCCACCGGGACACAATGCTTAAGTCGATGGAAATGAACCTGTGGTTGGAATTGATTTTACTGGCCTAAAAGAATTCGCCAAGGATAGAAGTAGCTAGACGAAGGTCTTTAATAGAACAAGAGTTCGCTGACAAACATCACTTAGAAATATTGGGAGACACATTATGAAGTATAGTAATAAAAATAATTATTGTTGACTTGATCTTTAATTATTTTTCTTCGTCTTGGGGAGGTTAGGAATACTTGGTCTGGTAGTTACTACGCTCTGTCACCTAGAATCAGTAGCAATGTTTTGACATCCAATATTCTCTTCCAAGATCCCATTGACCCCGTCATTTACTTGTATGACTGCTCGACTTGTTTCATGGTTTTCATCAGTTGCGACTGCCCCAACGTCTATCGCTACTGACTGCTATAATATGTTATTTTGTACCTATTTGGCTAGATCTCACAAGAAGCTGCCTCTTAGTCATTCGACTATCAAACATTGGTGAAATGCAAGCGATCGTATATCGCAGGTTTCCATACCAGTATTAAGCCCGCGGTAATATAAGGAACAACGAGGTAATAGAATGTATAAAGAATAATGGATAAGCTTCATAAAATTAGCCTATTAGCTTTGTCAATCACGATAATCGTTCTTTCTGCATACATATGGTTGGCTGCAACGTCAGATACACGGATGTTGGATAAATTGGGATTTGAAAGCCATTCTTGCAGTTGTTCCAGTAACTGCTCGTATAGTCATAGCTGTCATCGTCTATTGGGTACTAACTGAAAAGAGCATATGTCCACTGAGTGAAAGACAATAGTAAAACGTTGTATGAACATCATTATTACCGAATTCCGATAAATGTATATCTCTTTTCATCGAATAAAGATATGAATGGTGTTTAAATGTAGCAAGTGTGGAAGCGTGTTTGAAGAGAAGCGACGGCTTGAAATCCATAAACAAACACATGACCGAAAGTCTAAGATCAGCGAGTACGGTTCATCTGAATTTAATCAAGATAGATTACGTGGTTAATGGTTTGATTCGACTGAGCGTGGGGTTAGCCAGCTAATTGACAACTTTAGACTGCCTTCCGACCGTACATCTAGCCGATCTACAAGAATCTTACTAATGCTCACAATATGAAATCTCTACCGTTCTGAGCTCTACTAGGGGGTCTGAGCTCACCTAATTCTAACTTGAATAGATCTAGTAGTTCAGTACTTTTAAGTGAGGAGTTAACCTATTGCGACTACAATAAGAACATTTTTCAATGATACTGAGAATACCCGGCAAAAATACAGAACGAGTTCGCATTTTTCACTGGATTAAACCCGAACGTTTCGGAAATACAAGATCGAATATACAGCCGGCCATGCTAGTAACTGGTGTTAATATCTCTTTACTTACCACTCAAAAGAGTACTCTCCTTTGTCAATAGCGTCTTGAAATTGACGTGGCGTAAGAGTATTTAATATCCCAATGTTCGAAATTCTTCGATCCTCTGACTCAACAATGTACCATCTATCCTTCTTCTCTTTCCATATAGCATTAAGTCTTACTCCTTTAGCCGTCGTCAACACGACAATACTTCTTGGCTTTTCTAATTCCATACTTTTATTGCGAATACGATGTTTATCTTCCTTGATTAACTTCTTCAATTGACAAAGTTAAGTTGGACAGGTATAACTTCAAATTTGAGCGGCATGTGCCATCATCCCTGTTAGCAATAAAACAAGCCTTTTCAGATTCGGCACGGAATTTTAATCGTCTCAAACCCTTAATTTCCTCCATTTTTCATTCTGCCAATCATCGGATTCAATGTTCCTGGTAGGTAGCTCAGTAAGAGTCAACTGGCGGACAGCAAAGTTGAGCAAGCTAAGTAGAAGAATATTTGAAAGTACAGTAAAATCCATTCTTGCCTGAATTGTTCCATTCGAATCCATAATCATTATAGGTGTTTTTGGTTGAGCGTGCGACTGTCAAATCACTATTAGGTACTGCTGAAAAAGCTGGATTGGTAACGAGAGCTTCTCTCTCTTCGTCTGCTCCTTTGACTCCTTCTATATCTAATCCTAATGAATCCTTAATTCGCAAGCTTCTTTGCCTTCCTACAACGCCAAACTCAATCGGAGACTGTTTAATACCTAATATTTCCCCAAACAGATTCTTTGCTACTCCAAAGAAGCCGCCAGATTGTCCAGAGTAAATCTTAGTAATAGCGTCCAACTGTTCAGCTGTTGCCCGCTGGTCAATATACATCGCAACTTTCCACTTTGGGCCAGTCAACATGTTTCCAGGGGCATGAAAGAAAGCAACCACATTCAGATCATCTAAACCAATATTACCAAAGTTTCCTTTTTTGATATGCCATGCAGGGATCACATCACAAAAGCCTTCATCAGGATCAGCCAGAAATATACATGGGCAAATTACATCACAATTACAACCTTCAAAATAATCACCTTCGATCTTCCAAGAAGGAGACGGTAAGCTTGCATCAGATTGGTAAGTAGTTGTAGAAGACACAGTAGCCTTATAATACTAAGCTTAATTTAAGACTTTATCTACACTATTAATTCTGTTTGGCAATGCAACGGCAACAGAGAGGGAATGCCCAATCCAACGATCAGATGAAAATAGAAGTTAATACTTAATCCAGGAATAGCTACAATAGAATATCCTCTTTTGAATTAATTTATTCTTAGATACATACAAAAACCTAGGTCAAACCTGTTGAACTTGAACCTTATACTACCTCTATTAGGAAACGTACCTCGCATAGAACTAATTTAGCTCTTTATGTTCCCATCTTCTGCTTTTGCATTTTTTTCAATTATTGCCAAAACTCCTACTATTGTAATATCGTCTTCATCAATGACCATGAAAGTAATATCTGCTGTGCATTCTTCGCCGTTTTCTTGCAGGCATTGAGAGGCTATTGCTCATTATTCTTCCAGGTCATCATTCACTGTGTCCATAATTCATTAAGTCTTCCAATATAGGAATTGCGATATGAAAGTAGTATGAAATAACGCATTAGTCTTAATCCGAAATATTCCTATTAGTCAGTCCTGCTTAAATCGAAGTTTGATTGTACGATTACCTGTACACAGATTCACCACCGGACAATAGAGCTCGCAGATGTGAACTATAGTAATTTCTCTATTGCTATTTTCTGCTACAGATGTATGCAGTTAATACCAGTTCACACATTCTCCGGGCCCAATACATCGTTGAACAACTGTTGAATGACAAACGCTAGTGAGTTACTCTACGTAATACTATGCCTATAATAGTATTTCTTCTCAAACTTCCTTTGAATTATTCAGTTTATTTCCAGATGAAATAGATCATTTGGTTGTATTCTATACGTCAAGGAAATTCTATTACTGATAAATTAGAGTTGAACAGCTAAATAATATTGTGTTTGATCGCACAGTATTTGTGATAGTAATGTCTTGGACGCCCACTACTTACGATAGCATGATCATGTGTGATACGCCCCCTACAAGAAACGCAAAGTCCATTCTGTTTAGCTTCGATTATTTTGAGTATACGACTTATTTTTTCGTTGGGGTTGATAATTAGCGGAAGTATCAGATCAGTGAGTACCAAAGTGGAAGCTAATGAGACTTGCTATATACTAAAGTAGATTGAATACGCAATAAATTTTGAGTAATATACCTAAAGCTAATGCCGATTGATTTGGGACAAGGTTTGACACGAGGACCAGTAAATTTGCTTTTGGCATATGCTTTGACTAACCATGAAATCAGACTGTGCTTGTCGAATCTCGGAGGTTGTCGTACTTCACTTTGCTAAAAGGCCCATTACCTCCGGTACCTAGAAAAACTGCACCATATTAGCTATCATCCCAACCGTCGTTTTCATCATTGTTGTCAGGGGTAGACATAAAGCTATTATCCAATCAAGTTCTTTTGGATCTAACAAGAGGACTTGCAATACTACATCGGATGTTCTGGTTGGAGTTATACATCATGGCAGGGCCCATTTTATCCTAAATATATTGAAAACTCAAAGTGGTTAAGATATTATTCTAAGGTATTTGATTATGTTGAGATTGACTCTACCTTCTACAGAATTCCTAACAAATTTATGGTAAAGAATTGGTATAAGAGGACTCCAAAGAACTTTCGATTCACTGCAAAATTCCCTAAGGTTATAACACATGACAAGAGGCTATTGAATATCGATGAGGATCAACTGGATTACCTATTTGACTCAATATCTGAACTAAAGGAGAAATTACTGACATTCTTGATTCAATTGCCACCATCTATACAGATTGTAGAAGGTTTAGATGCCCTGAGAAGTATCCTTCCGCATCTTGACAGAGGATTCAGATACGCCGTAGAAGTAAGACATAGGTCATGGTTTCAAGATCTCGCGTACAATTTTTTTGCAAACAATAGGATGTGTCTAGTATGGAGTCAACTTGCAGATATACATACTCCTCCAATAGTCACTTCAGATTTTGTTTACGTAAGATTCATTGGTGATAGAAGTATTCAAGAAAAAGATTTTGGACAAATCCAGATTGATAGAATAAAGGAGATGAAGAAGGTCGCGCGAAACTTCAAGGTCGATACCAGTGTAGGAAATTTATCCAATGTTAAGTTCGCTATCGTTGCTGCAAATAATCATTATGCGGGCTTTGGTCCAGGCACAGTAAATATCTTCAGACAATTGTTGGGCCTTCAAGAAGTAAAATGGGGAGATGAATATGTCCTAAAGGAGGATCTGGGAGAGAGTCACGATGAGAATATAAATAACCACAAGATCAGTACAAAGCAGACAAGTCTCTCAGACTTTTTCAAATAGACAGTGGTTGAATCGTGACACTATTGTCGTGGAGATTGAAAATCCTTGTCGCAAGACCTTTCATTTTTGCAGTGATTGAGATCGCCTAAACTACGATCTAGGCTCATGATCGCTTATACGTAAAGCTTCGGATCTTTGCATGTCAATCAGTACAAATTACAGCTATCTCTATTCTTGCACTAAATCTCCGTTCCCTTACAGCTGTATTTCTAATTTGGGACCTCCATTCTCAATTGATAATAATCGTTTAT
>JAATVS010000184.1 GCA_014523695.1 Nitrososphaerales archaeon TH5895 | reverse complement strand
TAGGCCATCCTGCTAGAATCAGATTCTCCCGGGCTGAATACGACTTAAAAAAAGAGAAATGGAATTCTTCACAAAGTCCGGTAAAGTAAGGCTGATTTGTCAAGGAGCACGCCATTATACAGGCTTCAGGATTAAAGCCCTCCCCCATTGCGATCATAATAGTCAATCTCGAGTTTCTCGCTCCTTACCTTTGATCCTCGTAAGGTGGACCAGTCATACACCAGAAACAAATCTACAAAAGCTTTTTTGCAGCAAACTTCGAAATCTGAATCTCTACGATTTATGGTTCTGCTCCAAGTACACACATGATTGTCGTGATTCCTCTTTAAATGAAAATGGGACGTTAAACCCTCTCCTATTTGTCGACTAGTTTGATTCTTTTTGAGGTAACCGAAATTCTATGTCCCCATAGATTTCAGATTTTCGATGTCATATATATCGCAATAACGATTCTTCAACTCCCATTTACAACCCTAAGGTCAAAACCGAAGACAGCTCCCTTCCCACGCGGATTATTCCTACCCCATATTCTACCACCTTGAGCTTCGACTAAGTTCTTACACAGGTACAGTCCAAGACCCGTTCCATCATAAGAATTAGTAGAAAACATAGTGAAGAGATTTGCCTGTATTCTAGGATCGATGCCTTCTCCTGAGTCGATTACGTTAACCGCTGCGAATTTGTTATTGCCTTCAGTGTTTTCGGTCAAAGTTACTTCGATACTTCCTCCTACTTTTCTTGAAAATCTCAAAGCATTATTCAATAGGTTTGATATTATCTGGATAAGTCTACTGATGTCCGCTTCTACGACTATATTTGCGGGGTTACCATTTACTGTGGGATGATAGGATAGTCTAACTTGCTCTGTACGATTTTCCTTTATGATCTCTGTCTGATAATCTTTTACAATCGATTGTAACAAATTGTGTAAATTCACTGGCTCTTTGCTTAACTTGAGCATTTTGCTTTCAATCCTTGTTACGTCAAGTATATTCTCTGTTAATTTCCGAAGTCGCTTGGCATTTCTGAAAATTACTTCCAGGTATTTGTCAAGTTCTTTGTCTTTATTTTCCTTCACTACAATTTCAGAAAGACCTAAAATAGGCTGAATCGGTGTCCTTAATTCATGAGCCGCGATATTAATGAATTCTTTTTGTAACTTGTTGTTGCGCTCCAGCTGATTATTTGCTTCCACCAGCTGCTTATTAGAATCATCCAATTGTTTAGTTCGCTTAGTGACCTCATTTTTGAGGGAATTATTCCATTTCATTAGAAATATCACCAGAACAACCACTCCAGCCAAAGTAGCAGCAAATAGCGAAAATAGTTTTATCCTTTCAATGAAAAGAGAGTTTTCCAAGTCAGAATATAGACTACTTGTAGGAGTCACAGCCTGCACGAAGAATTCTGGCCGCCCGTTTACCAATATAGGTTCTTGGGTCGTAATTCTTTCCCCTCTTCCGTAGTCATATACTGCAAAACCTGAGTGACCCTGTAGAAGGCTTCTCGTAAGGTTGTTCAGTACCTTATTTCCTGCCACAAAATCCTGAACAAACTTTCCAAAGAAATTCTGTCCAAGAAGGCCAGCGTTACCAAGGTTAGTAATGAGATTACCTGCTTTATCAAACACTACCAGAAACTGCTCATCAAGGTCCTCAATGTTACCATATGTAGAGAAAAATGGGCCAGTAGAGATTGAAGCTCCTACAATTCCTAATTTCTCATTTGTCTCTCTATCAAGTATTGGAAAAGTGATAAAAATTTTATATATGCCTTGTCTTTCGAAGCCTCCTGAAAAATATGGTGCTTCAGTCCTAGTTCTGGTGTCCTTGACCCATTGCCTCTGAGTTAAGTCGTCCCCAGTCCTCAAGTTTGTATCATCTGTTGTCGCATTTGGGCCTTTCATATTGAAAGTTACTATATTGTTCTTATCTAGCAGAAAGATCTCGGAAACCTCAGCTCCGTATCTTTGCAATTTGTCGTTAAAGAGATTGAATGTGTTGTCCGAATCGAAGTCTCCGCTTTGAAGTAGATCAGAATTTGCGAGACCATCTAAAACCGATACTAAGATCCCAAGATCAGAGCTAATACTTTGCGAGATGCTATCTGTAACTTCTTCCTGTCTGTCAACCTGCTGTTCGTAAAGGTTCCTCCTAACGGTTGACTCTGTAAAGTTTTGCAGATAAACCAACAAGATCAAAGAGGAACTTGCGATAGTGACTACCAGTATGATACCTATTAGAATTAGTCTTTCCGTTTAGATCCTCCCTCTTGATCCTACACCCACTAAGTAATGTCATGACTTACTTTAACATTTCCACTTCCAACTAGATAACGGAAAGTTTGGTGTCAGAAATCAGGCAGACCTCTTGTTTTACTGAATTACCGCGGTTACTATGCTCATTAACAACTATGCTAAGTTAAACATAAATATATTTAGTATATCCTATTTGACAAGGAATTGCTCTTTCAAGCTCCGTCTTCACACCAATTGATTCGTTATTCGTTCTTCTTGATATTCGTTGCTCTTTCGGTTATCATCGTTGATTTGCAAATAAATGATCATTTTTCTTTCTCATATCAATTATTTAGATTTGATGATCCTGAAGTGCCATCTGTTGCACAAGTAGATCGTTCCTTTGAGGCATCCACGTATTCAGTTGCGTTCGCATCTACGGACAGAATGAATTCATCTGCTTTGTCAAACGCTAGTCTAGAATCAGGAGATGATGAAAGAGCGGTCACATTAAATGGTCTCCTCACCGATTTGGGCGACAAAGGAAGGTGGAAATCATTGCTAGATAAAGGTCTGGAGAAGTTGCAGCAAAAATATCCCGACAAAAACATAGTCCTCGAGTATCAAGAGCTCCCAACGAATGATACTAGGGAAGAATTCTTGCAACTAATGTCCAATAAATCAGCGATTGATTTCGTATCTGTCGACCAAATCTGGTTAGGTGAATTCGCTAGCAAAGGTTTGCTCTCCAACTTGACCACATATGTAGACGGTTGGGCAAGAGCATCTACCTGGTACCAGCAACATTGGGATGGCGGAACGTACAATGGCACAGTATACGGTATTTGGACGTGGACCGACGTAAGAGGCTTATGGTATTGGAAAGATTTACTCCAACAATCACAGATTAATGCCGACGATCTAAAGACTTGGAAGGGTTACATCGGATCTGCACAGAAGTTAAACCAAGAATTGAAGCCGGCCGGAATAAATGGAACTATTTTATCTGATACATATTATTCTCAAGATCTGTGGTTTCCCTACCTATGGATGCTAGGAGGCGACATTTTGCAGCTCAGAGATGGACACCCGACCAAAGGAAAATATTGGTTTCCCACGTACAATAGTACAGAAGGAGTTCAGGCTCTAGGCCTCATCAAAGACCAAATCGATGCAGGCATAAAACCCGATAAATTACCAGCTAGTGACAGAATTGAATTTGCGCAGAAAAGGATTGCAATGATCCTCGGCGGTTCATGGATACCAGGATACTTTGGAGACCAGAAAAAAGCGGATTTTGAAAATAAGATTGGATTCATCCCATTGTTTCCCGTTCCAAGCCCTGATAATCAGTCGAGTACATTAATGGGGGGATGGGAATTAGCCATCCCAATCACGTCTAATCACAAAACGCTGGCATGGGAGTTCATCAAGACAATATTAGAGCCCGAGATACTTGGGCCTTGGATTCAAGAGTATGGTTACCTCCCAACGCAGATTCCTCTTGGCCAGGGGTTAATTCTCAACCAATCAGCCACTGAGCTACCGTACTACGATACGTTGATATCTATGATCCCATTCGGTAATATAAGGCCAAGCATATCAGAATATCCAATTATCGCAGGACACATAAATGAAGCAATTGATCGAGTTTATTATTCTAATGCTACTAGCCCCAGTGTAAACACGATTCTGAATGAAGCGGCTGTCAAATCTGCTCATGCTTTAGGGTGGTAGTCTATGTATAATATCAGCCAAATCGGAATTACCTTTTCGTGAAATATCAATGGTTAATAGAAGGTATATGTATAAATTAGAATTGAAAGTATTCGAAAAATATGGGATACTTCAATTTATTTGGTTGCGATAACCTCATGATTTAACTATTTTGTATCTTCTATTCATGAC
>JAATVS010000183.1 GCA_014523695.1 Nitrososphaerales archaeon TH5895 | reverse complement strand
TCTATGTTCTTTGACGAACGAGCTAATCAGCAACAGAGAGAAGCTCTACAGATGATTTTCAGCGGTAAGGCAGGCGGCTTTATGGCTGAAATTGCAAATCTTATCGGAGAGGTTCGAGGAATCGAATACGCTCCTATTAAGTTTGAAATAGCTGATGATTTATCTTATTGGAGTGCAGAGATACCAGGAAAGATTCTAGCAAAAGCTGAGGCTTTAACTGGACCTACGACACCTCCTGGTAAAAGAGTGCAAACTATTAACCCACCTGGAAGTGAAGTAGGGCCAGGAGGAGTTGCAACATGGGGAAAATCTCTTGCTGACGAGGCCGATGCAATGGGCTTCAAATGGGGAAGAAAAGGAAGATCAAGTAAACATATTCCATTCGAGTGGAGCGGTCCATTAAAGCTGTTTAGTATAAATGAACATAAGTATTAGACGAACGTAACTACTAAGTATCTATGTTGGGAATCCCACGGTTGTCCGTTCAAGTTGTCTTAGTCAGTGCAGGCATACAACCGATTGTTAACTTGGACTTAATATGAATGGCAAAATTTGATCTGCTAGACTATGCTATCTAACAATTAATGTTAGTTAATTGAATGATGGTTGAATGCTTATGGATAGTTCTATCTATAAATTCAATGATTATTACAACTTTCAATCTTACTAGATATGGCAATAATGCTATCGGAATACATCCAAATTATTGCTGCTGGAATATATGCGATAGCATTATTCTATACAGTCATGACATTCGATGGACAAAGAGATCAGATTAAATCACACAGATAAATATAATTATGGTTGATCTCCGAAATTTGGATCTTGAGATAGAAAAGATACCTTCAGGATCTGAATACGATGATACTAGGAATATGTGGCAGTGGCATTCTCGCATATTTAATACTCTAAACTAGCTTTCGTTTTGATTAATGAAAAGATAATTAGTGATAAGAGAATTATAGTACCTCTCAAACCTATCATGATCAGTTATTACGAAGGTATGTTCCTAAAATACGTAACAACAGGTAAAACTGACGCCGAATCTTATCATGATCTCAAAAAACTATATCGAGTACTCAAAGAGTAGTTTCGATAATAAAGCAGGCTCTATACCCGGGGGACGTGCTATCATATAACTAGGAGTTACGGATGTTTGAGCGCGTTACAACCACAAAAATTGTGTGGCCATACTAAATCTAATTCCTATCATAATTCATCGATAATAGAATCTCCTTAGCATATAGAATATTCCCCATAATGATCTGTTCCACCTGATATCACAAAAAACAATTGAAATACAAACTTGATTAGAGCTATTATAACAATAACAACGACAATGATAATAATTATAGACAGTAAAGTTCCGAGCGCCATTCTCATCTAGGTTACACCGCGAGGACAAGACGGTGCAAAATAACAGATGATAACAACTAATAACAGACAAAAAAGCTATCTATGATGTCCCAAACAAAACACACATTGCAAGCGGTATTAAATAGATGAGATAAAGAGCAGTTAGTAATTAAGCTACACCAACAAGGAAAAACTATTCGTGAAATCGCATCAGTTGCATATCTGTCGTTCAGTATTATTGAATGAATCATACGAAAAACAGATGGACGTGACAATGATCGCGAGGAAATGAAAGACTTGAAAAATAAATCAAAACATACAGGCCTTATACTTATTTCGATTGGTAAGACGCCACTTCAGGTAACACAATAGAGCTAGACCTTCCAACCCCTGTAGTCCATGAGATTCAGGAGGAGTTCTGGGCATTAAATGATCTTTATGAGCTGACATTCGTTTACAATGAGATTAAAATCTATCTACCATCTTTTATGAAGCTATTCTATTGTTTGAAAGAAAAAAATGTTGAGTGAAAAACACACCATTAACGTTCTCATATATCGGCAATGATTTACCTCAACAACTGACAGAATTCAATGTCTCAGTAATGACGTAATAAATCTAGAAGATAAAAAGAGAAACCTGTTGGATAAGGTAATAGTATGGAGTGCACAATTGTACGATCTGGATAGAGCTATCGATATTAGAAATCAACAACCAAAGCGAATGGGTAAATAGATGTCATAACCTGAAACCAACTAGCATTTAGACCGACATTTTGGAGTGCTAGAGCTCCTAATATGTTAATACATTAGTTCATATTGCCATAATGCCTACTATATTGCGACTTTTAATGAGTTACGGACAGAACACGAATAGCTTCTCAAAACCTGTAGAAACAGGCAAAGAGTATACAGTAGACATTACTGACACAGGTAGAGGAGGAGACGGTATTGCGAGAATAGGCGGCCTAGTAATTTTTGTAAAAAGCGCAAAGGCAGGAGACAAAAACGTAAAGATTAAGATTAATTCGGTAGGTAGTAGATTTGCTACTGCAGAGGTAGCAGCAGGTTCGACAGATACGACTTAGGTTTGTTTCTATTGTAAAACTAACGTAATTATTAATTCTCTTATTTTTCGAGTTGCTCTAATCGATACGTTCTCCGCCTTATTAGAAAGAGAAACCTACAAAAGCCTATGTTAAACCCTGCTAGATATTACTAGTACCAATTCCAGTACTATTCTAATAGTCATATGGATCATATCATGTAATATCTTATATTGTCTATAATATGCTAAATTGCATTGGACCGATGATTGCATTTGCAATAGATGCTTAACTGATTCTAAGACAATAGGGTTTTTTAAGATAAGCGATTCGAGAATAGAACTTCGGTGCAGCAGATGCAAAAGTCTTATGGGTTGGTGGGATGAACCTTCACGTACAAAAAAGATTATGCCATTCAAGCGAGCTTGGTCAGAAGAGGAATGTTTTGCTATGCGTTAAACTCAGTTCTGATATAAAAAATATCAGATTACTCAGTCTGGAGGTAAATGTTCTCCAAGACGGATTATCGTTACGGCAGGAGTTTAGTTTTTCAATGATAATAATTTTAAGATTTAACGGTCAAGACAAACTATAATGGTTGTAATGGTCACATGTAAAAACTGTGGACATGAATACCAATCAAAGGTGTTACAAACCCCCAGATTAAGACACTTAGATCTGAGCTCGTGAAGATATCATGGAGAACTATCCATAATGCAATCAGATTTCAAGTCATGATGGACCAGACTTTTATTGGGAGTAATTTATTAAGCCAGCTCAAGACATATTATGTGTTTACTCTAACTTAGTGTATAACAAGTCTCATTTAATATACTCTTAATATTGAAGATCTGATTCTACCACTAATCATTAATCCTAATGAAAAAATAACTCGCATACTCAGAATGATAGAAGTTAAACAGAATGGAGTCTGTGTCTCTTGTAGAGGACTGATAACTCGTGATCATGCTGTCGTGAGTAGCGGACGACCAAGGCATTACTATCATAAATATTGCGCAGTCAGACTTAATATCATATAATTATATTTCTAATTTTACTATCCAGGTCTCACCAAGGCGTTAACTGATTCCTGTCTAGGTACAACTTTATTACTCTTATAGAATTCTAATTCCATTCCTCTTGTTAGACTATATTCTATTCTAAATGATTCGTCATTTGAGATAGGCATCAATTCAGTGTTATGTGAATTACAAACGTGACAATCGAGAACATGCGATGATCCAGACAGAGATTCTAAATCATCAATGCCGAAATAAGATGCACACCAGTAACATGAATTACAAATCACAAAATATATTTTATTGTTTTCTATGGTATTAGGAGGAAGCTCGATTTTTTTCAGTGGCAAATCGTACACTATATTAAGTCTAGTCTTTTTCATTACATCTCTAAAATAGTACTATCTCAGCTTGAGCATTTATACATTGTCATATCAACTTTTTAGAGCCAAATCAGGGAGAAGCTATAAATTCTTGAGGAAATTATTAAATTGTTATAAATTCTTGGCTAAACATCGCTCAAAAATCGTGAAATTTTTTTATATTCGGTTCAATAATTATAAAGATGGCAAATTATCTTGCGAGATATTCTGATACAGAGAAAAAAACAGTGATGATATGCGATGATGAGCGGGATTTGTTCCAATTATTTGAAAAAGCTATCAAATCGGAATACAATATAATTCTAGTTGGTTCTGGCTAGGATTTATTGATAATATATAGATGAAAAAAGCCAGGGATCAGAACTTATGAAGCTCTGCAAGGTAGGATGACCAGAGATTTTGTCTAATCAGATGAGCCTGCTGGTCGCCCTACCTCATCATAATAATTCATGACAAACCATATTAAACTTCATATTTCAGACATTTTTTATATACCTAAAATTGTGAGGTTAGAGTATAAAGAGGTAGAACGGCTAGCAAACCAATGCAAAAAATCTCTAACCGTCTACCATTGGTTCACCGCCATCTATGTTTAATCTTTGTGAGCCAAATTAAATACAATGGAACTATTTTGACTGGTACAATATTAGAAAATGTTATAGTTATGATCTGCATACTAGAGCTGGTGTTGTGGGCACACGAGTAAACTGATAGAAAATAAACGCAGTAACATTGCAAGACCTACTGCAACTAATAGACGTTGTATATGTAAAGCGGACAATAT
>JAATVS010000182.1 GCA_014523695.1 Nitrososphaerales archaeon TH5895 | reverse complement strand
GAAGAATGTATAGTAGACAGCGGTTGGGATTCAGTAGGCACGCTAGTCAACATCAAACACCTGGCTGCTACTCCAGTTGGTGCAGAGATCATCCTGAAGGCCAAAATCGTTTCTTTCGAAGGGAGAAGAGTGTTATTTGAAGTAGCAGCATTAGATGGCATAGAAAGAATTGGCGAAGGAACACACGAAAGGTCATTAATTGAAGTCTCTAGGTTTAGGCAAAAATTTATTGAAAAGCAAAAGAAATTGGGACTAAAATAATGGAAAAAAATCGTCGGTTCTCTTGATCTGGGATATGGATACAAAATACTTGAATCCTTTTAAATCAACTATCGAGAATTGAAGTTAAGAAACCACCGAGAAGGCTTGCTTAACATTTCGCACTTACCTTGCAGGAAACGGGAGGCTTCAATTGATATCTCGGAATGAAAAACTAATGAAAAAACCTATGCAGTCCATTAACAGCCAGTAGATAAGGCCTATATTTCGACACACCATACTTTTTGATACCCTTGAAATCTGTCTGCTAAAGCGTGATGCGCTAATTGTGGTACGGAGCAATTATTGAGAGAAGTAAAACTAAATAAGTGGCTTTACAAAGCAGTATTATTCTACTAGGTGAATAGAGTATATGTCAATTCAAACTACAGCTGGCGGAATGCCAGTGATAATTTTAAAGGAAGGAACAAGAGAAAGTAAAGGCAAGGAAGCCCAGAAAAATAATATTACTGCCGCAAAACTGGTCGCAGAAGTTGTTAAAACCAGCCTCGGTCCAAGAGGCATGGACAAAATGCTCGTGGATTCTCTTGGAGATGTGACTATCACCAATGATGGGGCAACAATTCTCAAAGAGATCGACGTACAACATCCTGCTGGGAAGATGATGGTAGAGGTTTCCAAATCAGTAGATAATGAAGTGGGGGATGGTACAACTTCGTCAGTCGTGCTTGCAGGAGCTCTGATTGAGAAGGCTGAGGACCTAATAAACAAGGATGTTCATCCATCAGTGATTGTTGATGGCTATAATGCAGCGTCAGAGCAGGCATTGAAGATTCTACAAAAAATTGCTATAAAGGTCGACACCTCAGACAAAGAACTGCTTATCAAGATCGCAAGAACTAGCATGGAATCCAAATTGGTCTCTGAGGATAGTCCAACCCTCAGTGAAATAGTAGTAAATGCCACAAGACAGATAGCCGAAAAGATTGAAGGAAAAGATGGATTAAGAGTTGACCTGGACAACATTAAGGTCGAAAAGAAGCCAGGAGGGGCTATAAGAGATACCCAACTCGTAAAGGGGATCGTTCTTGATAAGGAAGTAGTTCATTCAGGCATGCCGAGGAAGATTGAACAGGCGAAGATTGCTTTGATAAACTCTGCGTTGGAGATTGAAAAAACTGAAATGAGCGCTGAGATTAGAATTAATGATCCACAACAGATGCATATGTTTCTTGAGGAAGAAAACAGAATGCTGATGAGTATGGTAGACAAGTTAAAGGTTGCAGGTGCAAATGTAGTTTTATGTCAAAAAGGTATTGATGACATAGCACAGCATTATCTAGCCAAGTCAGGTATACTTGCCGTTAGACGGATAAAAGAAAGTGATATGTATAAGCTTGCTAAAGCAACAGATGCAAGAATCATAAGCAATCTTGACGACCTTTCAAGTAGAGACCTTGGCGCTGCTAACCTAGTCGAAGAGCGAAAAGTGGAGACAGACAAGTGGGTCTTTATAGAAGGATGCAAGAATCCAAAGGCAGTCACAATACTTGTTCGAGGAGGCTCACAAAGAGTTGTCGATGAGGCGGATAGGTCAATACATGATGCGTTAATGGTTACAAAGGATGTCCTAGAAAAGCCAGCCATAGTTGCAGGCGGAGGGGCTCCAGAAGCATATGTTGCTAATGATATAAGACACTGGTCGAGCGGTTTGGAAGGCAGAGCTCAACTTGCTGTTCTAAAGTTTGCTGATGCACTCGACACAATCCCACTTACTTTAGCAGAAAATGCCGGTATGGATCCGATTGACACAATGACAGAATTGCGTTCCAAGCAGAGTAAGGGTTCTAAGTGGACAGGAATCAATGTTAGAAGCACAGTAGTCGCAGACATGTTCAAACAAAACATATTGGAACCTCTTGCTGTTAAGGAGCAGGTAATCAAATCAGCTACTGAAGCCGCAACCATGATTTTGCGGATCGATGATGTTATAGCATCAAGCAAGTCAAGAGCACCTGCTGGTCCCCCTGGCGGCATGGGCGGCATGGGCGGCATGGGCGGCATGGGCGGCATGGGCGGCATGGGCGGCATGGATATGGAATAGCCACCTGTGAGATTAACCTAAGCCCGATTCCTTCTAAATGGAATCAAATCATCCTTTTTTCCTTTGTAGAAATTATTTTCAACAGCAATTATCCAAGCGATTTCAATTCTCCATCTACCAATAGTTCGTTTCCTTGCGGAGTTGGTTGATGGCTATCGACAACCAAAAATCATGCAATAGTAATTCAATGTGTCAGCAAAACTGGTAACGTTCAGAGCAATCTAAATCTGATGGACAAGAGATTCCGAGAAGAAATTTCTAATATCTAATAGCTAATCAAAGTTTTCAAAAATTGTAAAAGTGATCAATGAGGGACATGCTGCTCGTTCCAATGATGAACAAACATCAATTTATTTTTCTCCAGTCTGGATTTAGAATGCACTAAAAATGAATACATGAATTTTATGCTAGACCTGTTACACTCTGAGCAGGTTTTTAGGTAGGATGAAGAGAACCCGTGTGCCTCCCCTACTACGCATCGAGACGCACATCTAATTTCAGAGTACCATCCAAGCCATCTAAGAGAAAACAACATCGGAAGCGGTTGGTCTAAACGCTTTGCCCATTTGGGAGATACAGTGTCAAAGCTAACTTCATGCCTCTTCTTAGAAACAAGAAGATGTTTCTGAGACATATACTTAGATAGCCAGAAGTGCTATTAGAAGATTATGCCATCTGAGAGCAATATTGTGTGTTAATATGCCTCCAAGCTAAACAGTGACGCTTATCCATTAGAAGCCATATTCTCACACCCAACTGTTCGGAGCCTTTATTCATCGGTTCAAACAATCCTTTATCAATCAGAGTGTTATCCTACTCATGATTGCAAATATGCACAAAGTTAATAACAAATAGTCTACAAACTGTAAAAGGTAACCATTGAGGACATTCTCAACAAGAAGCTCAAAGAAGGAGAGAGTATTGGGAGACGAAGAGCTCTACATTGGTACTGCGGAATCTGAACATGTTGAAATGTACCTTAAGGCTATATGGTATATTCGCGAAAGAGGCGAAGAGGTCAAAGTTAGTTCAATCGCGAAGATGCTAAACGTAAAGCAACCATCAGTCGTTCAGATGCTTCGTAAGCTTGATGAAGCTAACCTGGTAGAGTATAGCAAAGGCAATATGGTAAGGATGACTAGTGAGGGTGAACGTATAGGAAAGCAGATGATTCGAAATACGCGACTCTTGGAGGTACTGATGAGAGATTCATTGAAGATCGACATCGACGAAGAAATGGTCTGTGGAATTGAACATCATATGAAACAGATTTTTACTGATGCCTTGTGCACGCTCCTAAAGCACCCAAGGAAGTGTCCACATGACCATCGAATCCCACTAGGAAGGTGTTGCAGATGACGTTGAGTCGTTACAGATCAGATTATCATAATCTCTAGCTGCAATTGAAAAGTTATATCTCGTTATCTGACTTGATGTTGTCATCATTGTTTTTATTCCCAACAAGATATACGAAAACATCATCGAGGGTTATGGGAGAGACGGTAAATTGGATATTCATTCTTATCGCTTTGTCATAAATTTTTTCCGCGTCAGTTTCATAGATAAAGATTCTAACAAAATTGGCTCCTGAATCTACGACGGAGCCTAATGACATCAGATTCTTATCTAGGTTGATTTTGGGTACATCAATCCTGAGTTCGTAAGGAACAATCTTGCGCAGCTCATTCATCGTACCCTTGGCAATAATATTTCCTTTATCAATTATAACGATGTAGTCTGCGAGCAGTTCTGCCTCATCCATATAATGAGTTGTCAATAGAATCGTTCTCTCCTGATCCTTCCAATCCTTGATTGCGGACCATACCTGTCGGCGGGAAACGGGGTCGAGGCCTATAGTTGGCTCATCTAGAAATAGTAATTGGGCCTCTGGCGCCAAAGCCATTGCAACAAGAACTTTTTGTTTCATGCCGCCTGAAAGATTCATAGCGGGAACATTCCTTGCATCATAAAGGTCTAGCTTCTTGAGGATTTGCACAGCTTTTTCTCTGGCAATATTGTTGCATTCTCCTCTGATCCTTAACCAATTATACACATGATCCCAAGGAGTTAACGCTCTCAGTGGCCTGCCTTCCTGAGGGATTGCAGAAATTTGGTTTCGTACTTTGTCGGGATATTTTACGATGTCATGGCCAAGAACGGATAATCTGCCCGATGACGGCATGAGTTGAGTAGCACATATTCTTACAAACGTAGTCTTTCCAGCCCCGTTTCTGCCCAGCATTGTGAATATCTGCCTTGAATCGATACTCAGAGAAATATCATTTAAAGCGGGGTTTTTAGAACCCTTATAGGATTTTGTTAATCCTAGGGCTTCAATCACTTTCATGAACTATGCCAAAACCAACCTTTATCTTAACTAAGACTCTACTTAATTCTGCATTGGCCAACGAAGTATGAATAGGATACAAGTATTTGGGTCGTAAACAACAACTATTCGTCATGGTCGTAATTATTCGACATTGAGCTGATTACCATTACCATTGTTTTTTTACTGTCGCCTTTCTCGTTGAGTGCCATTGTCCAATTGATATTGAGATTCTGATGAGACAAATTGCCAGCTTCGAATATTTCCATTTTAATAAACCTTAGCTTCAATGTCTATTACCCGTGATCTGATGATTATTCCATCAAATAAACTCGTTAGAAAATTCAAACTTGTTACCCTATTCGGTATCAATACAATAAATCGTATCGCCATAAATGGCTGTAGTAACCAAGATGCACTGATTAACAATTTATTCACAATTTGAATAGGCAAATCTAGCCTAATTAACATCCAGTACAACCACCCCTCCCACCAGAGTCAATAAAGATATCATCGAATAAAATGCTATTTCTGCTGTCCAATTACTTACGAAATTGTGACAGGTGCTTGGCAGTACCTTTGCAATTTTCAACCACCTGTCATTCTTAATTCCCTATCTAATTCTTTGAGGAGCGCCTTTTGGGTATCATTTATTTTGGTTGGCACTCTTACATTTATTCTTACAAGCTCATCTCCTCTTCCATAACCACCGTATCTTGGAAGACCTTTGCCCTTTAGCTTTATGATTGAATTTGGTTGTGTCCCTGGGGAGATTTTGACTTTTTCTATGCCTTCAAGTGTCGGAACTTTTACTTCTGTCCCCAACGCCAGGTCAGTAAAGCTTAGATTCTGATTAGTTAGGACGTGACCATCTTCGAGTCTTTGAAATTCGGGGTGCTGTCTAATATGTGTTCTTATGAGAAGATTTCCGGGCACTCCATTCTCTGTAGGCTCCCCCTCGCCCTGCATCTGAAGAGTCATCCCATCCTCTACCCCGCGCGGAATTTCTAATCGTAGTTTCTTTGTTGTTCTAATATTACCTGATCCATTGCATGTAACACATGGCCTCTCAATTATTTCACCCTCTCCGCGACATGTACGACATGGCTCCAATGATACAAACGTTGAAAACCGATTTTGACTATACACCCTCCTGGTTTGT
>JAATVS010000181.1 GCA_014523695.1 Nitrososphaerales archaeon TH5895 | reverse complement strand
TCTGGTACACCAGATTCTTCTAGTATCTCGACAGCTTGATTTTCCGGCTCCGTTTTTGGGGGAACTAGTTTAGTACGGCTTTGCCTTGACATATCGAATATTCATCAAAAATGATTATTATGTGAGCTAGGACTTGTAGGTGGGGGAGAGTGGTGTACGCGTATATTCTCTGCTATTTTCAGTCTCGTACATGTAATGGAATCATTTCATCCGGCTTGTGTATTATCAATGACTCTCTCTTCGCTAATTCCATAAATAGTGCAAATACAGTTGGGAGTACCCTATGAAGATGAAAGACATCGCATAAAGTTATGGCTTCGAGCTAATATATACTGATACAGACGCGGTTTTTTGAAGAAAAATGCCGAGAAATGACTATGAAGCAATACGAATTGCTATCCAAGTTATTTGATTGTAATAACTATGAAGAAGTTCTAACAAATGGATATCAAAATGCATTCCTGTATATTACTCATAGTATTGACAAACTCATGAACGGTGAGATACAAATAACTGATCTGGTTATCTCCAAGTTACTACGACATAATATAGAAAAATATAGAAGTTTATTTCCACATGTTAGCAGCAGCCATTAGATTAAATATTTCTGGAGTTATTGCTGATAGGGGAGATAATATACAATATGTATACACGGATTCGAATCATGCTAATCCGCTGCAACGAATAACCCCCGCCAAGCTAATCTCTTCTGAAGAGTATGATAGAGAGAAATATTTAGAAATGTTACTCGATTCTGCTGAGGCCGTATTGTCAGTATTTGGATTTAATAGGTCATTATATGGATTTGATAAAAAAAGCGCTACCACTGGTGGAATGAGATTTACCAACAACGCGAGGAAGACATCAAATCTACAAGATCAGAATTATGAAAATGATTGAGAGGGTGTCCTAATTAATTAATGAGTCTATTTCCGGATGAAGACATTCTCACTAGAGAGATCGAGAGTTGACGAGGCTTCATAGAAAAGCTTCCGTCAGACGAGGATAAGGTTATATTTGCTAAATTGCTCGATGATTGAGGATTTATTGAAATCCTCAGTGTATCATAGCGATGGGATATATCATTCACATGAGGAATGATAAGCTCGAGACTATCATATAGATACCATAAAAGCTTAATATGATATTCAACCCCATAAGCAAATGGTAATAATACTTTGTATTAATTATGGATACCCCTTTGAAAATAAGATATGCTGTAAGTATGAGCCAAACATAGTCCATCCATATATGAAAAGAGAATAGTAGGAAACCTCCAGTAGCACCACCAAATAGTGAAATTGAATCCAAGACCAATTTTAGTCCTATTGTAAGCCACCAAGCTATGAAAAATGGATTCAAAGCAGTGAAGACCATGCCTAACAAGAGTGGCTTGTCGGCTATAGATGAGAATCTATGATCACCGCTATTGGATAAATTCTTTTGTGCCTTTCTTCTCGTAGTATTGGTGATTTGTATGATTGAAAATATGATTATGGAGATTCCACCGAATACACCAAGTAAATTTAGATTATAGGGATCGGTAGAGGTATTAGCCATTTGGGAAAAACTAATCGTCAGTATAATGACTAGAGGAAATTCGATTGTGGCATGACCAGTTGCGGTTTTTAGACCTGCTCGATAACCTTGTTTTGTTCCACAAATAAGATTAGCTAGAAATAGAGGACCTGGAGATAAGACACCTGATGCAGAAAGAAATACAACCTCGCCAGCAAAATCTAGTATATTCATTTAGATGACCTTATTAACCAAAATTCTGTTAAGATTACATGAGGCAGACCTATAACTATTGATCCTTCTTTTATTTTTGATTCGATGATGTTATTGGTGTAGGAGTACAAGCCCTTACACTACTTACAAAATCTTCTAATATTGATATATAATCGATGTACAAGTCCTTGTGAAAATTACTTCCAATTGAACAGCTCGCGGATTTATTAGTCTCTGTTCTAGAATGAAGAGAATTATAGCAGTGTCCATTTTCTGTTTTCTTCTTAAAATTAACTTTTAGCCATGATAGAACCATTATGCCTAACATCAGCATCCCGGTTTCAGTATGTAAATAGCTATACTGAGTAATTTCGTCCTCTTTATTGCTGCATTGATTTTGAGTGGGCTCGTTGGAGTATTCTCGACTTTGTAAAAGTACGTTTATGGCTAACGAAGACCAAAAAAAGCCATTTGGTATAATTTTATTATCAGCTGCTCCGTATGGAGGTCCAAAAGATGCAAATACGTCTTGGATTGATGAGTAGAAGGCATCTGGATCGAGCTGCTTTTTAAACCATTTTGGATTTGCCAATGACTTAATATTGATTATTCGTGTATTAATGTAGAGTGGTATATCTCTTTGAGGCATATTAATGGGT
>JAATVS010000180.1 GCA_014523695.1 Nitrososphaerales archaeon TH5895 | reverse complement strand
TTATCCACGTCCCCTGGGCATGTTGACTACGTGTTACTGAGCCGTATGCCACGTATTGCTACGTTAACTCGCATGGCTTAATCCCACTCTGATAGCAGTCGGGTCCGGCAGGATCAACCGGAGTCGATCCATGTCGTTTTATATATTTAGAGTACTGTCGGACTGTTTGTTATTGTGCGGGTCGTGTAACCTAAGTCAGATACGATTTTTTCATCGAATCTCCATGATATGAGCGTAACTGGAGGTCAGTGAATCATTAAATGGCACTAAGACCATTATTATTGAGAGATCATCACTGACGCCGCCTTTTAGTCCACGTTCTACAAGTCTGTCACCGGATTTCAATATAAACGTTCGCAAGAAATGATGATCTGGGGCTGATATGTTACCATTCTAGGGAATATTCAGCTCTGTTTCATATCAATATGAAAACTATCCAGGACGGGATGATCTATTACAATGTGTATATAAATAATGCATTCCGCTATCCAAATCAAACGGTACTTTAGCTCGATAATTATCTAAATCCCCTTATCTATAGAAGGACTGTAATACCGCTATGTCTGTTGAACGAGTTGAAACAGAGCTAACAATTAAAAGGTGTTCAGAAGGTATTTAGCGACCGATGGATCTGAGAGTAACCACTAAAATTCAAAAAGAATACTTTAGGAAGACACGGAGATCTCGTGACCTGTACGAAAGATCCTTGTCGTGCTTTCCAGGAGGTATCAGCCACAATATTAGACACTTCGAACCTTATCCCTTCTATACGAAATCAGCGAAAGGAAAGCTCTTGCAGGACGTGGATGGTAATGACTTTACTGATTATTGGATGGGCCATTGGGCCTTATTGATTGGTCATTCACATCCAGTCGTTGCTTCGGCGGTGAGGAATCAAGCCAGCCATGGAACGTTATTCGGTACTGCCAACAAACTTAGCTTGGATCTTGCTTACGCAATCAAAGAGGGGATGCCCCGCGCGGAACTAATTCGATATTCTAGTACGGGATCCGAGGCTACCATGTACGCGGTTCGACTCGCCAGGGCTAGAACTGGAAGAAGGGTTGTCGCAAAGATCGTGGGAGGATGGCACGGGTATAACACCAATCTACTCCAATCGGTCAATTACCCTTTCGAACTGGACGAGGGATTGGGCCTAATAGAAGATGAAGAGCAATTTGTCGAATCGATTCCATTTAATGATCTAGAGAGATCTCTAAAAGTTCTCAACACAATACGAGATGACCTGGCGTGCATAATCGTAGAACCTGTTCTTGGTGGCGCAGGTTGTATCACCCCAGAAAGGGACTATCTCCATGGTTTACAGGAATTTGCAAAGTCAAATGACGCTCTCTTTATACTTGATGAGATCGTCACTGGGTTTCGTCTTTCCTTTAAAGGTGCTGCAGATGAATATAAATTGGAACCTGACTTGTTTACCCTAGGAAAAATCGTGGGAGGAGGTTTGCCAATCGGGGTATTGTGCGGAGACAAGGACATCATGTCATTGTGTAATCCAGTCGGAAGAGAAAAGGGTGAAATTGTTTGTTACATTGGAGGTGGAACCTTTGCCGCTAATCCGCTGACGATGACGGCCGGCTTAGCGACATTGCAATATCTTAAGCAGAACAAGGCGGTTATCTACCCGAAGGTAAACAAGATCGGTCTTAGGATAAGAGAAGGATTGGAAAGTGTATTTTCTGACGCACACATTGACGTAGACATAACAGGGGTGGGTTCATTATTTATGACTCATTTTCTCAACCAGGACATAAGAAAAATAAGCTCTGCGCTAGACGCTGGATTATCGGACAAGGGCTTGCTGAGAAAATACCATTTAGCCCTCATTGCAAAACACAATATATTCTTCCTTCCCGAAAAAATGGGTGCGATATCTTCTGTTCACACGATGAAGGATGCTGAGCTTCTCATAGATGCCACACAGCAAATTGTTCAATCCCATCTTCTTTCACAGGGTGCATAGAGAGTGTAATCAGAAAGA
>JAATVS010000179.1 GCA_014523695.1 Nitrososphaerales archaeon TH5895 | reverse complement strand
CTCGTAAACTCTTTTGTGTGTCGTTGAGCTCGTTCGAAATCGTTTCCCAAGGCTTCAATATTTCCAAATAAGATGTCGTTACCTATTCTAGCTGATGCTGAGACGTTTTCAACAATATTGCTGACTAATCTGGCATATATTTCCGCAGAGACTCTTGGAGAAAACCAGTAACTAAACACTCTATTAGCATTTTCATAGTACGGGTTTGCAGAGTTAAAGACAGCATTCATTACTGATTTTTGAGCTTCAACATAATCTTCTACCATTTTTCCAGTGGATTGTAAGACTTGCTCTTGATAGTTAGTCACTACATGAGTAAATCGTGGAATTTGAGTTCTCGCTTCATCTATTGATTTATTTACATTCTCTTTTGTCTCATCTAATGATCTGTGCAATGTATGTTGAAAGTCTTGTGCTACTACCTGTTGTTGTTGTTGTTGTCCAACTTGTTGTAAAGTTTGAGCTGCATCATGTTTATCTTGTATACTCTTGGCTTCTTCGGCTACTCTTTTAGTATCTTCAATAGCTTTCTCTTCTACTCTCTTTGACATATTCGTACCTTGTCACGACAGTTATATATACATTGGCAATTTATGGCATTAGTCACCATTTAATACCATGGGATTACATCAATCCGGCGTCATTAGATTATATGATAAACCCTGGTATGTCGTCCATTATCAGATGTCTTGAGCTTTATGCGGTTACAACCTCATTAGCTGTTTTATCTATTCGTTCATCCTCATCATTTAATTCATGATTAACATCAGTGATATCAATCTCAATTTTACCCTCGTCCACATTTACGCGCATTATAGCTGTATCAAAATGGTTAACTAATTCCATGCCACATCCGCTTTTATTTCACGTTCCCATGACATGTCTTGATTTTCTAAATGATAAAACTTGATATCAGCAGGTCCAGGATTGCCGGGTAAGTTTGGGTGTCTAGTCACTACATGACGTTCATATCCATCTACTGAGCCGAAGCTTTTTTTCGGAGTTGCTATCACAATAATTCCGTGGTGGAGAGCTCCTCATGTCAAAGCCCCCGTGATATCAATGATACTAATGGCTTTAGAATGATTTGGTGTAGGTCAATTCATTGTAACAGAACTAAAGAGAATGCTAATAGCTGGTATAATAATCAGTTTGAACCTATAACTTCAAGATGCTAGGCAAGCGAAGCTGTAAATGTCAAATATATACCATTTTAGCCACTATTTCATTCTAAATATCTGTACAAGAATGTCCTCCTACCTACCGATTCAGACCAATGAACAAATATTATATCTCAAAACAAATCTAATCATCCCTCCCCCATGGCAACACACCTTACTCATTATAAGGTCTTATGGAATGGTAACTCCATCCAGAATGAATTACCAACTTTTAGAATACTCCTGTTCAGAGTGCGGAATGTTACTAAGGAAGATAATAGGAGAGTCATGTCAGGATCTTTTTACAACCAGTGTAAAAGAAGAAGAATGCCCAAAGTGTGGTTCTATCCTAAAGACTCTGAAAAAAGAAGGGAAACACCCATCACAACCACAGCAACTGTATGACAAAGAGGGCAAGAGACGATCGCTAGCATCACAATCACCAATAATCTCATCAAAATTCCAGACGGCGTATGATGAATTTATTAGCAGACTGACATTCGATATCGAGGCTTTAGATATTTCTCTTCAAAACCTTAATACTGATGACAATACGTTAGCTATAATTGGCGATAGTAATCACAACAGAAATAATAGAAAATTCACAAATATTCTCTTGACCAGATTATGTGTTTACTCTTTATCTATACGACGACGACGACAAGATAGCTGCGGTTTATCATCATCATCACCATCATCACCGCCCTCATCGCCATATGTAGTAATTGTGGATGCTGGAAATAGTTTAGATTTTTATCAATTTGTAGAATTTATAAGGCAATATGGTTTAGACATAAAAGAGACTCTACAAAGAATAGTTGTAAGTAGAGCTTTTACAGTCCATCAACTAACTAATCTAATTATTAGTGAATTACCTAATATCATCAGGCCACTTGAGACGTGTCTAATAATTGTTCCAGATTTATTGCACATGTTTACTCATGACCCCAACATTGATCCTAAAGAAGCGACATATCTAATAAAAGAAATTATTTCTGTTATAAGGAAAATAGCAACGCCGTCAAGTCAAACTCGATGCGTAGTGTCTTGGAATTATCACTACCAGTCTTCTTCATACAATAAGATTCTTCTTCCAACATTTGATAAATATATTCAAGTCACAAGCTTTGGAGGAAAATCATCGTCATCATTAAGTATAAAGATCAATCACAAAATGGGCGATGAATGTTGTAATAGTAGTAGTAACAATAATAGTTGCGATAACAATCGGCACTGTTCACTTCCGGTAAGAGACATATATTTCGTTCCGCAAGGGTCTAGATGAGGATCAGTTCAACCACATCGGAGTTGGGATAACAGACTGGAAGATAATATGGTCCTATATAATCCGCCGCCAATCAACAGCGAATGGATACAATTAACAGCCAAAGTAAGTGCTTCCATAGATCGTTAATGCATATAGGTGCCCAATGTCAGTGTCGATATAGGAAAATAGTCACTCGACGCCATACACTCCGGAAAGCAACTGAACATTCTGCGCACCCAACTTGCCATTTCAAATAATAGCCAAGTACAAAATATTTCAATTTTCCAGGTGCATTGATGCCAGAACTAAAGTGACATCCTAACCGCAATGAATAAGTCGTCATGGCTAGTCGATCCCTTGTCTCGAACTACAATATTCTTCGCAGCTCGTTTGAGATTCGCATGTATCGTTGGTCTATCTGTCTGCCTCACTGTGTGGAGTGACGTGTCCATTAGTGCAGATGTACCTTGGCAACTTAATCTCAGCAGGCTCATTCCTTAGGCTCAGCTAACTTGTTCACTTTATCCCCTCGTTAATACTGCAAATCTGACAACACTATTCTCTGATGCGAAAAAGGACATGACAGATAAATATTCTCTTCAAACTCCACAAACTGTATATGGGTAAGCACGATGGTGAAGTCGAGACCCTAGGTCAATTAGTTGTAATTAGTTGTAAACCTAACTAGAGAATTGCTAGAGACAAACCGTAACGTCCTAGAACTGGAAAAAAGAGTTTCTCAACTAGAGAAACGAGCCTCAGAACTAGAAGCAAATCATAGCGTCCAAGAACTGGAGAGACGAGTCTCAGAACTTGAGAAGAAACAACCCGAACCAGCAAAGGCTTAAGACATAGAACGCAGACAGATGCACGCTAAGTTGCCTTCCCTTTTTTTTCACTCTGGTTTTTCTGCAAGTTTCATCCTCCAATTCTCTGTGGGACAGGAGTTGTTCTTTGGATTAGTGTTCCACCAAATTGGCTTGCTTCCCTGGCAGTCGAATGAGCCTAAGGAACCATCTGGATCTCTGACTTTGAAATGGTTGACATTCGCTCAGAGAACGTCAAATTTATGGCATTAAGACTTAATAACAGCTAGATTATAGGTGCTTTGATTGAAGTAGTGAGCCGTGAAATGCCACCAATGAGCAATAATGCAAAAAGACTCAAACTTATGGAGTTTATTAAGACTCACGGTATAGTCTTCAAGCATGTACAGCTATTTTCAAAGGTTGAAACTGATTACTATTATGACTTGAGAAAGATATCCCTCAATCCATACGGAATAGACTTGATTGCAGATTTATTATTGGACGAGGTCAGGAAATTTAAAGCCAACTCAGTAGGGGGACTGGCTGCAGGAGCTATCCCCTTGGCAACAGCAGTCATGATAAAAGACTCTCGTTTTGGGGAGTATCAAAATGGCTTACGTCAGTTTTTCGTAAGAAAAGAACCAAAGAAACATGGGTTGCAAAAGAAGATCGAAGGAGAGGTAGTCGCACCAGTAGCTATAGTAGACGATGTATTAACTTCAGGCAGGAGTGTTATGGAGGCAATAGAAGCAGTTAGAGATCAAGGAAATACTGTCACGGGTGTCGTTTGCATAATAGATAGAGAAGAAAAGGGAACGCCAAACGTACTCAAAGAGAATAACATAAAGTATTCTTCATTGTTTAAGCATTCCGATTTCAAGTCGTTCATCGACAATAAATTGAAAGAAAGGCAGCTAACCCAAGGAAATACTGACAATCAATTTTAAAAACTAACGTGATTCCGGAAACGGCTAAAGTATAGGTGAATGAGCTTACAGATTACATCCGATAGTCCGATAGCTTATAGACCGCGATATCTTCGATCTATTAAGTTTTTTCTCCCCCCATAAAAGGAATCTGATATAGGCCTTCACGGATGACTTTATCATTCCTTCGTTCGGTTAGCTCTAAAGTGATCACTGCAAACTCGTGTTGGCCTGTTAGGACTTGCGCTCAAAAAATCACCGCTTTACATTTCATGAACGATCAATACAGTACAGGTCTAATGCCCTGCCGTCGAATCTGGTAGAATCCTAATTTCGTGTGCGCATACAATGCTTCTCTTGCCAATATGTATACACAGACTAAAGCACCGCACTTTTTCATCTGGTAAAAATACATAGGATATATACTCCTAGCCCTGCTTGATCTCATTGGAAACATGTAACGAAGTTAACATTGTTATATCTCAATTTCAGAAATTGCTCACAGAATGTAAAAAAGAAGAGAAATAGAGATCATCTGTCTACAACCTCAAAGAACTCCATCTTGGTTGGTCCATTGAATAATCCCAAAGCTTTTTCATGGGCTAACTTGTGCTCATCTGTTGTACGCATGGCCGTGAACGTGTCATATCCGTTGTGTTCAACAATCGCTGTGTAGTCCTGATCATTTCCTATCAGTAGCCTACGCGAAATGAACCCAGGAGATTTCTTTAGGAGTTGGGTTGACCAGTTAAACCACTCTCTGAATTCTTTATCCTGTTCTTTTTTTATTTTTGGAAATCTTACTATTGCTACAAACATGATCTATTATACCAAAATTTTCATAAAAAAACCCTTGTGTCTCAGTACAACTATAACATCCAACGTGCATTTAATGAGCATGGGGTGGAGGAGCACTACCTTTAGCTAATATTTCATTGAAAGTCGGCGCTGCTTTTTCACGATATTCTAGATTGGATGATCTACTTTTGGAGATATAAAAGGCTCAAGTTATTAATTTAATCGCAAGATAGACAACCCCTAAAGCGAAATCCAGCTCCAATTTGTAGGCTCGCACTTTGCATCCCTCTTGCCATTCATCATCTTGTTATTCAGAATATTGCGGAGCAGATCGCTCTGTGGGCGAAAGCTGACAATAATTGGAGGTGCCTTTATGCACTGGTGTGGCGTGGCTCGTCTTGGATGCAGCCAGAGACTTGATAAATCAATCTCAGAAGTCGTTAAGTCTAACTGAGGATCCTCAATATACATGCTTAGCTTGAACTTCAGGATGATCTATTCCATTGTCGCACCCGGTCTGACAACATTTACTTCTATTCCGCTGCTTAAAAGCCAAAACTGAAGAGATAGACGAAATGCGTTAAACACTGAGTATAAGGTTTTCACTCTACACAGATTCCAGGCACTGCAACCTTCTTAAATAGATGAGGAGATGCTACTGTGCTGGCAGGATAAGCAGACATCCTGTCCTGTGAGTTTATAACCGTATTAACTGCCCTCTTGAAGAGTGCGGCAGATTCCCAAACTGCATAGTTGACGAAGGTGCCGCTCCCAGCAATACCCCTATGTAGCTGTGTCGAGATAAACCCTGGCTGCTGTTTAAATTTCTCGGCTTCGGTGGCCCATGCTTTCAGAAACTTATCGAAGTCTTCTGGGCTTACACTGAATTTATTTATCAATATAACTGGGCCTACATTTTCTTCCATTTGAGTGAAGATGCCGACTTGTTCATCCATTTCAACCAAATTTGCCATTTTAAAATATAGCCAATACAAAATATTTCAATCTTTCAGATGCAATAATATCAGAACTGAAGTGACAATCTGGCTGTGTTGAATAACTAGTTATGGTTAATCGATTCCAAGCCCAGGATACTAACGCCGGCTGGATCCCTGTCCAAATTCAAATTACCTTTTCGATTAATATCTTCGCTAGTAGTCCAAATCTGACAATAACTATTCTCAAATGCGAGAATGAACAGGAGGATTAAATTTATTCTACTTAGAAACTAGAGCGTCGTTGAACAATCTAGTAACTGCATTGGGATCAGTAGGTATGTCTCTCTTTGTCTTTGTTCTCTTCTCAGGTTTGTCATCGACGAACTTTGTCGAGGCACAAAATCATCCCCAGCTAACAAATGCAACAATCCTTCTAGAATCAACCAATTTAGGCGATAAAGCCTATCAACCAAATCCAATTGAAATTCCTGTTTGGGGCAGTGTTTCATGGACCAACGATGACCGTATTGCTCATTCTGTGACTGCCACAGAAGGAGAGTTTGATTCCGGTGTTATGCAACCTGACGAGGTTTTCGAGTCCACTTTTGATAAGGTTAGAGGTTTTGAATATTATTGCATGCTACACCCTTCGATGGTAGGACACGTGGTAGTTCATTAAACGGTATATGGATAAGCACGATGGTGAAGTAGACACTCTAGGTTAGCTAGCTGTAAATCTAACTAAAGAACTGTTAGAGACAAACCGTAACGCCTTGGAACTGGAGAAAAGAGTCTCATAACCAGAGAATAAAAAAGCCAACCTTCAGAAGCCTAAGACCTAGTTGGTTCGGCATCCTAATTCGTTTATTTTCGTCTTTTCGGTCGATCGGCACTGTTTACTTCCGGTAAGAGACATATATTTCGTTCCGCAAAGGTCTAGATGAGAGTCAGTTCAACGATATCGGAACTGGGATATCAGACTGGAAGATAATATGGTCCTGTATTATCCGCCAATCAACATGGATACAATTAACAACCAAAGTAAGTGTTTCCTTAGATCATTAAGGAATCGCTAGCTACTTCTTGCAAAATGGGCAAGTGCAAGAATACTTAAGTAAATTTGAGGAATAAATATACCAATGAGAAGGACGCATAGCCTAGGCACTACCAGTTCATCTAATCCCACATCTCGCGCACAGCTAAAAAATGAAGCAGAAGAAACAGCTAATGCTGTCAAAAATGTAGCAAAGGTAATACGAGACGCAGCTATTTCCACACGAGAAGCGGTCAAGGCATTTAGTGATAGTGGTGTTGCTATGGAGCTGGCTGAATCAATACAAGCAGCAGCGTTGGCAGCTAGAGACACAGCACAAGGTGTCAGTGCTACAACCAGAGAGCTTCGTGAAAATCGAACTGCACCTGAAGTCGCTAGTGCTGTTCAACAAACGTTGTCATCAGTGGAAGAAACAGGAGACATAGTAAATCAAACAGCAGAACAAGTTACAAAGGCTGCCCCCAGAAAGACGGGAATATCTGTAAAGGTAGTCAACAGGAAAACGAAATCAAGAAGACTTAACACATCGAAGTATGCTAGGAAACCATTAACAAAGGATAAGACTGAAGCTCAAAATGAAGCCAAGAGATTGAAAAAAAGGACGAATATGACAACCAAAGTTAAGAAGAAATGATTGTCGAAGCGACAAGGAGATGTGTTGGGTCATGACATGTAAAATTGTGTAGTTGAAATTTGCTTGATCTAAGAATATTATTTCTTGGTACGAATGAATTGAGAAATCTTCAGCGACTCCGAAAGAATTTTTTATCCCTTGTGGTCGAATAAATAATTCTAAAAATAGCTGAGCACTTCATGCTTTAGATTCACCACAACCACCAATTATGCATCTAACAGCTATCAGAGTTTCCATTACCATTTCCATAATTTTAAAACTGATAGAGGGTGAGCAAATTATTAGATCGTATTTTCTAGAACTTCAGGGAGATTATGCTTCTCCCCGTGAAACATTTGAGATTTTAGAACATTTTTCTCTGACCTCTGTATTTAATTCTGAACTCATACCGGTCTCCTTCGATCTATTTTCCCAGTATTCCCAATATTAGCTTACATTCCGGCATTCTTCAGACCGTATAACGTTCGTATCACCACTTTCTACGATTCGCTTAATACCTGATTGCATGAAACTACGGATATTCTGCCCGATCTCTCTGCTCTGATCTTCGGAAAGAAATGTGTTGGGTCGTATTCCTATACTGCTTTTTACTGTCTTATTCAGAGGATCAAAGTCTTGAATAGTTAATCCTTCTACAAGACGTTTGAATTGCACTTTTGGTACATTTCCATCTACAATATATTTGTCAATGTTGCCCTTATTTTCAGGTAAATTACTTGTTCTATTGCTCTTGGTTATTTCGATATTATACAGAGCGCTAAACTTTGAGATTTCATCTTTTGTTCCGCTGAAACTGATTGGTATTAAGCCTACATGTGATTCCATCGCATCCAATTGCAATCCTAAAATCCTTATTGCTCTTCGTGCATCCAAATTCTTATATTGATTAAATGCTGAGCCGACCAATTCAAAGCATAAGCCATCAACATTCACATTCACATTCTTCTTAGGATAAAAACTGTATGCAAGAAAAAAACTTATGATACCTCCAATCGCTAGAATAATGATGATTGGAATGGCGAGTCTGTGAAAATCAACCAAGTGGTCTAATAAAGCACCTTATACAATTTGTAAGGCGCTACATATGATTCATACTGTTTATACCATTTAACACGGGCTGAAAATATGTTCCGACGCGACACAGAATTTGGAACAACATTGAAAGCGATAGGAAAACCATCAAGATTTTTCGTATATGAGACCGAAGACCAGTGTAAAAAGCATTTTTATTAATCAAATTGACACTACTTGATTTCTGCGATTTGAATAGTGGAGTATTCTTTTTCAATATTTGATTACCATAGCTTACTAAACTGATCCGGTATCAACAGATAGAAAGATAAAAAAGTTTCAAGATTTGTACAGACGAAGCAAAGGTAGTCGAGAGTGATGCTACAAAGTGCCCTTTCTTCAATTAAATGCAGCTACATTGTGAACACCTAGTAAATCCAAAGCCACAGAGCTAATCAAGCGATAAACTAAATGTAATAGTAGCTCCTCCTCCATCTTTATTATTTTCAGGAGATATTTTACCATCATGAATCTCTATTATACTCTTTGCTATGAATAACCCAAGACCAGTCCCAATATCTGATTTAGTTGTAAATTTTGAAAATAATCTAGATTGAATTTCCGGATCTATGCCATTGCCATTGTCCTTAGTACTAATGAATGCGTATCCATTCTTCTCTACCGTATCGCTAATATCGGACAAAAGAGATTCTGTCCCCTTTATTGATATAGTGACAACTCCATTCACACCTGCAAACTTAATTGCATTATTAATTAAATTTGATAATACCTGGAAGACTCTTGATTTATCGGCATTGACGTAATAGTCAATACCATTGTAGTTTTTGTCATTTAGGAATTGAATCTCTAATCCTTTCTCTCCAACCTGGAGACAAGTATTTGATAAATCTTTTACCACATTTCTTATCTTTTCGTTTAGCACATTTCTGTTAATTGTGGTGTCGAAAGTATGCAAACCCGTTCTTATTGAGGACTCTTACAAGCAATCAAATTTAGTTCATGCGAGAAATGATATTTAGGAGAGATCCCCTTCAGGCTTTGACTGAGAGGTAGATATTAAGCAAAAATGGAGCAACTCCGTTTTCATAATTATATTGCTCTAATTTTCTTGTTAACGTAGATCTACCAAAGCCTAAATACATCACTAGTGTAGAGATAGAGATCAAGTAGGCATATTGAATAAATGAAAACTAAAGATACCTCTTTCCTCAGAATTATGCATGAAATGCATAGGAGGAGGACTGGTAAAGGGTTTAGTTTAATCGCGAGTGGCAATTTATTGTTGATTGGCCCTAGTTTCTTGCCTTCTTGGTTACCAAGTCGTAAACCTAACATGCGTCATGATTTGTCCTCCAATGCCAACTCTAAAAAACAAATAAGAGATCATGATCTGACTAGAGCCGGAACAAATACAGCGGGTGTGGCTGCAGCTGATGAGTTTGATAATCGGGCAATTTCAGCCAGCAGCGGTCCTAAAAGAATTTTAATCGTAGATGACGATCAGGATATTGCATTATTCTATAAGATAGCGTTAGAACAAGCCGGATTCATGGTTGACGTTTTCTCTGATCCATTGAAATCCTTCTCTAACTATAGGACTGGGGTCTACGATTTGGTACTGCTGGACGTAAGGATGCCCCAAATGAGCGGTTTTGAATTATACAGTAAGATTAAAGAAATTGATGATGGAGTCAAGGTATGTTTTATCACTGCCTTTGAGGATTACCACAACGAATTCAAGAAATTATTTCCTCATCTAGAAGAATCTGAATGCTATGTTAGAAAACCAATAACGATGCAAGATTTGATTAGAATCGTAAAGTCAAGGGTGGAATATGATAAGAGTCAAAATTTCAACCAGCAGATATAATCCTCTCTTACCGCCAGTATCAAACTACTCATGACATACAATGATAGATTAGTAGTGAATTTATTGTTTGCTTCTAGTATGAAAGAATCAAAATCATTAGAGTCGACACTAACTTTTGTCAATTTCATGTCATTGGTTCTCCTAAGAATTGTCCCAAAAAAGTAAGTGCTCAGTGAGTGACAAATAATACCACGAGTGATAGCACAGATTATTGGGGGGGATTGTCTACAGAATCGATAGATATTTCAAAAGCAGATAAATCTGATTTGATCATAAATTCTACTGGTAACAATGCTATTTTTGGCGGATGATCAACGAAATAGGCAGATATCACTAAATGATACTCCTTTCGATTGCCTCAAGGATTACTATTAACCCCTATAAAGAGCGAGTGGCTACTCTAAGTGTTAATACTGACATAGGAATCAGTATCTCATATTTCGAATGATAGTGCAGGCAATTCCATGTGCCTTCCAATAAGACGAGTAAATCTCTTCTTATCAAATGAATGGGGGATTTCGATAATAACTTGACCTGAATTTCCTAGATAATCAAGACCAATAAAAGATAGAAGCAATTACAATATTAGCAGATGTATATTATTCAAAGTCGGTTCCCTACGTGATTTACAACCTCCGAAAGATGCCTCTAAGTTCTAGGATCTCAGACACTATGCAAATGATTTAAGTCTCGTAATACCTTCATGACTCAAGGTCGTTATACTCTGCATTAAGTGCACGCATACCAAAGATGGAGGCAATCGTGGTCTGACTGCCTTCGTGCATTTTAGCGGAATAATAATGACCACAAAGGAAAATGATCTAGGTTCTGTGGGAGTCATTCAGAAAAGAAAAGGAGTGGTAGTTTTTCGGTTCGGAAAAGAGGATCGTACCTCTATTAGAAAAATCGCTTATAGCGTGACTTGGAGTTTCATGATTGAGCAGAAGGTGCAACGCTATGGATTTATAGGTTTATAAGAATCCATTCCAAGGTACGTATCATGCCAGAATTTCCGGATACCTCTGCATGGATCAAATTGATCGATCAAAGCAATGGTAAAGCTATTCCTAGTGGATCAATATTAGTCCATCCTTCTAACGTTACGATTCGCTATGTTGTGGCTAATGACAGCAACAAGCCTGTGGGTGAAATAGCTGTAATGGGAGTTCTCTACAAGGATGATGTAAAGGTTGTTCCTAGCCCGTTACCTATCACATGGATTAAGCTGGAGGGGAACCAGCTTTGGAAACATGAATACACCGTAACTAGCACGGGAGATTCAAATGAATTTCGCGCCACGTTATTTGGAGGTGTTGGCAGCTCTATCACCGAGGAAGATGAGAAGAATAATATTTTTAACACAAAATTTTCCTTTTCGACCACTCATAAATAATAAGCGCGAACGGTCATTATTTCTTCGTAAACGTTAGCGTTGTATCGATCCATTGGTTGGGACTCTTATTTGAAATGGTTGTTGTGACTACTAAGGTCTTGAAATTTTGCACTCAATTCTACCTCTGAGGAAGCCAATTAAGGTGTTGGTTCGTTTCAAATACTTTTCATGCTTGAATATCATCCTTGATTTTCAGAATAATATTAATAAGATTGGAGTAATACCTAGGATACAACAAGGATCGATGCAAAGAGCATACTGCACCAATTGTAAACTTGAAGTAGAGATTAGATCATCCAACTACGTAAGACTTGCTAATCACAGGGTTGCTATTGAGGGGTCCTGCCCTGTCTGCAATTCAGTTCTTTTCAATACTCGCGTTATGCCAACTTCTTCTAGAAAGCCGATGAGTAGAAAAAAGAAAAGGAAGAAATTGAGTATCTACTCGCAATCAAACTGAATTGACACAGATTGCAATGACTTTTTGCTTAGGTACCTTTATGATGAATTGTTTAATGTCAACAAATTAGGACATTTCAAGGAAAGAGCAACGTCCAGCGATATCAGGGCACGAAAATTAAGTCCTAGGTGATTCGACTCAAGTAATCCTTTTTTTCAATGGGGGGGTGCATTTGAATCCTGTCTAGTTGGAATTGATTCTTGTATCAGATGGAGTCAAATACAGATCAAATTGACGTCGCATTGGTGTCAGTTGACTTTTCATCCTTAACTTTTCAGTACGTATACCCCCTCTAGAACCTACGAATGTCTTCGGTAAAGGTCCACATAAATATTTAAGTTCTATTACTTTCTACTATAACATTATTGAACTTGCCGGCATAGATTCCAATCAGGATAAAGAAAGAGGTAATTCGAAAATGGCTGAGCGGGGTACGAAGGGAAGAGATCGCAATGGAATGTGGAGTGAGCGCAGGGATGATCATCGATATCATTTCGTCAGCAAAAATGCACGCTGATATTTCGCAAGAGGATTTCAATCTAACCCGGGAAACAGTTCTTATGCTTAAGCGGGAACGGTTGACTAATGACGAATTAGTTCCTCTCAAGAGACTCCATGGATTTCTAAAGGAGAGGAATTTGAGAGAAGAACAAATTGAACAATTAATTGATGAATTTGATACTCATTTTTTCAAAAGAAAAGGGGTCTCTACGGAGGAATATGTTGACACCATTATCAATTTATCCTTAATTTCCAGAAAATTCAATGTTCCGTTGGAGAAGGTATTGGATTCTGTGAACGAAAAAAGAAGAGAAAGAGACACGCTAGCTGAGGATATTGAAGAATTAAAAATAACAAAATGGTTGCCATTCAAGACTACTCTACGACATTGGAAAAACTGGAAGAGTACGAAGAAAATAGACCATTAAGGGATACAAGATACTATAAAGAAGGTTTCACAGTAGAGACAGAGATTGTGAAAATTTGGATAGTCGGCTCCAAGATGTAATACTGGACAGGATCAAAGAAAATAGCCGTTGGATGCTTAATGAAGATGAGCTAGAAAACATTCCAGTAAAGCACGGAGTCAAAAGCAAAACTCCTAAACCCATTGATCCCAATCACTGCAACAAGATGATTCAGGAACTCCTGAATTCTCCACTCAATTATCAAGATAAGATTCCTGGTCTAATGAAACGTTTCTATAATTTGAGAGAGAGTACTCACCGCTTCTTGTCATCAATAATGTTAGTGCTCAGATCACAAATTGAAAATTCTCTTTTTCTTGACGTTATCGATTCATTCTTCTAATCTGTAGTTACGATTGCCAGTATCGATCGGTAAGCAAATTGTTTTTTCTTTGATCTAGTGCGATACTTGAAAAATATCTCACAATGTTTAATGATACGGGATTAATAGACTCAGGATTATATGCATTTTTATGGAGTCATTTTTGGAGCATTGGAAGTTGTAGTTCAAACCGATTGATCATTCTAGAGCCATTAAGAATTAGTCAGAATATTGCGTTAATGACCATTGTAGTGCAATATTTGCATGTGTATTTGAGTTGAAAACGAATAGTTATATAATCTCACTATGGACGTGGCCTGTGCGAAGATATATAGAGCAGCAAATCATTTACTGACTCAAATGAATCATACTAGTCAAGCAATCAATTATATTAATTTTGCATCATCTTTATTTTCAATCATAATCGGTATTCTTTTGCTATCTCTTTATTTGAGCCAAACAGGGTCACTAATACCGAGGGTGGATGCGTCAAATTCGGCCAAGAATTATACTTTCTTGATGGCTTTGGATTCTCCAAACTTTGGGGATGAGCAGACGAATATAGAGGATCTACTTCCACAACCTGAAGGGATTGATGTAGACAGAGATGGTAATGTATTTGTAAATGAGATTGGAGAAAATCGTATCAACATATTTGATGCCAATGGGACGCTCAAATCCACTTGGGGTTCATCGGGTGAGGATCTAGGACAATTTAGTCACCCTCATGGAAATGAAGTTGAAGACGAAAATAATGAAGATGTCAATGGTGTATATATCTATATTGCAGATCAAAACAATGACCGGATTCAGAAGTTCTCTAAGGATGGAACATTCATAACAACTTGGGGTGAAGAAGGCGAGGGTAACGGCCAATTTCTGCATACACATGGTATAGATCTTGACTCAGACGGGAATGTATATGTAAGTGACAGAGATCAGCCAAGTATCCAAAAATTTTCTAGTGATGGGACATTTATTAAGAAGTGGGGATCAGAGGGAACAGCTGATGGTCAATTCATACAACCGTGGGATGTTAGTGTTAGTCATGATGACAGAATTTTTGTACCTGACTTCGGAAACAACCGGATCCAGATATTCTCAAAGGACGGTGATTTCATAACCTCTTGGGGAGCAGCTGGATCTGGCCCTGGGCAATTTGATGGGCCAGCAGTAGTAGCGTTCGATTCTGAAGATAATGTGTATGTAACTGACTCTGGGAACCATCGTGTACAGAAATTCACGAGTGACGGAACATTTATTACCGAATGGGGTGAAGAGGGGCAGAGCAACGGACAGTTTTCTATGCCCGAGGGACTCGCGGTAGATACCTCATCAGGTAAAGTGTATGTATCTGATACTAGTAATAATAATGTACAGGTCTTTGCCCCTTCTTAGAGCTAGATTGTTTCGACCATTAATTAATTCACAAGACAGAATCATGCTTTGTCTTCCAGATATAACCGCTTGAAATCTGCCCAAATGTGGCGTAGAGGAAGTTGGTATCGGAATTCAAGCTACAGCCTTGAATTGAATTCTGTAGGCATTATAAGAGGAAATTGCTATTTATTGTCTATATATTCTTCGTATGCTGGATTGAAATCACTTGCATCAACCCCTGTCCATTACCTTCAATTATTGATTTCAAATAATTGTCAGATGTCTCGAATTTGTTGGATTCTGTGAAAAACATCACGGATGACTACGGAGCCGTATGATTTTTGATTGACATTCTTGTGATGTTTTAGACTAAGATATGCTACCTAATCAATAGGTGTCAACCAAATTTCATCTTTGGACTATGAAATATTTTTCAATACTTTCCGTGAGAAAGTTACGAATTACTTGTCAATAACCCTTGAACAGTTAACAGTTTGTCCCTTCTTAATCGGGTCTGAGTTCACTCCCACAATTGCGGCATAATCTACAGTGTCGAATGTTAAAGCGGCCGCAATGCTTACATATGACATTCTCGCATATCTCAGCAATTTTCTTCAGATATTCTTCTTTTTCCCTTGTTACAAATTTCTGCCTATTCTTTGAGACCAATATCAGATCAGTGAATTTGTCGAAAAGGAATATAATTCATTCAGAAATTCTCATTCTAGCTTTATAAAGGATATTGAAAATGTCATTAGTAAAATTCCAATAAAAAGTAACGATAGAAATATTCTGATAGATAACTTGTGTTATTTACTCTCTAGATCCCATTCTTCCATGACACGGTTGATCCTGGATTTGGCTCCCCTCCAATCAGACATATTTTACCATCAATAGATGCTACTCCTAATCCATGCCTTGCAGTTGGCATTGCTGCTTCGATGGTCCATGTATTAGTGATAGGATTAAATCGTTCATTATTGTCAAATGTTCCTCGACGTCGTTCTCCACCCAATACGTAGATGGATCCGTCGACACTCTCCAAACCTTTTTTATTCATGATCATGATCGATCGTTGCCTAGAATTTGTCAATTCAATAGGTGAAGCGACTCCCCGGTAGAAGAATTGGAAAGTGTTTATTCTGTGCAGGTTCGTAAGGATTGAGAGATTATCATTAAAACATTGCCTAATTGATAATCCGCTGTGAGTTAGAAAGGATAAATCGTTAGTTTATTCAGATTATGCAACACCTTAAAGAATGAAATTCTGGTTCTCAATCATTAGTTTAAATAAAGGTAAATCCTGATAATTAGGTGACACTAATTCAAGAGTATACAAGAAATGTCTGCCGAACCAGTTGAATATTTGACCCAAAATAAGATTGGAGAATCTAATGATCATAACCGGAAGATTGACATTTCCGCTCATGCCAATTATTTGACCAATCCAAATTCTAAGAAAAGGCGGATACGAGTTGGTATCGATGTCGGAGGCACGTTCACCAAAGCGGTTGCAATCAATATGGTCACAGGGAGTATTCTAGGACAGTCTACCCTTCCTACCACCCACAAATCAGAGCAAGGTGTTTCAACAGGTATTTTACAAGCACTGTCAGATGTCATGAATAAATTTCATATACAAAATTATGAAGTGGAACTCATATCCCATAGTACTACTCAGGCTGTGAATGCCCTGCTCGAGGGGGATACAGCTAAAGTTGGAATCTTAGGAATGGGTGTTAGCTTAGAGAAGTCCAATATCATTAAGCGCACACACATAAAAGATATCATACTCGACGGTAACGGAAAAAAGTATATCAAGACTTGTTATAGATACCTGGACACTTCTTCCTATTTAGGCGAAGAAAGGGTGAGATCTGCAATTTGTGAATTAGTACGCGAAGGAGCTGAGGTACTTGTAATCAGCGAAGCATATGGCGTAGACGATCCCAGTAACGAAGATTTCGTAGAGAGTGTCGCAAAGTCAAGTAATGCGGTGAGTAACGACAAGAAAGTTCCCGTAATTGCTGCACATGATCTGACAGGAATTTATGGGCTTGAGATCCGAACTATGACTGCAGTAATTAATGCAAGTATACTACCCAAAGCTGCCAGTACAGCAAAGTTTGTTGAATATGCAGTAAGAGAAAAGCTGGGAATTCCCAAGGATGTACCAATAAAGGTAATGAAAGGTGATGGAGGAGTTACAGATATCAGTGCGTTTGAGACAAAACCCATTGTAACTGTTCTTTCAGGTCCAGCTGCAAGTGTTGCAGGGGCTCTCCTTCACTTAAGGGTACTAAATGGGGTTTTTGTAGAGGTTGGAGGGACTTCAACAAATGTG
>JAATVS010000178.1 GCA_014523695.1 Nitrososphaerales archaeon TH5895 | reverse complement strand
GTGGCCTTCCAGACCTTTGCTTTGACGAATTCAATCCATTTCTTGGTTTCGATCTTGTTTAATACCCAGAAGCTCACCCAGAAAAGTACTGCTACAGCAGAAAGGCCAGCAACAGCTTCTATTAGTTCTCTGTTCGCCCCAGATATTTCTATGATATATTGTGCCACAAACCATGTTGCAGCTGTAGCAGCTATGGCAATGAGAATACCGTAATAGACATGCTTTTTGAAGCGGTTATTTCTTGATGCTTGCAGATATGTAAGAATCGCGCCTATTATTAAGGCTGATTCAAGGCCTTCTCTAAATATAATGGAAAATGAAGTTGAGAATGCAATTGCAGGTGCTACAATTCCCACGCCCGACACAAGCCTCTCTGATTCGTCTAGTCCTCTTCTAATCTCTATGGTCTTTCCCTCGACCTCCTGTAATGGCACATGCTGCTGAAGTAAGTTCCTTAGTTCAGCAAATCTAATCTCCATCTCGAGTGTGAAATCAGGGTCTATTGGCCTAAGTGGAATTTCAACGGTCTCATAACTATCTAGATATGCCGACCGTGCGGCCAAAAGTGCACCTTCGTAATTCTTATTCTCATATAATCTAAGCATGTCACTTAGTTTCAATCTTATCTGGTCTATGTTGTTTCTCACAGATTCCTTTGCTGGATCATCTGCTTCTCCCATCTGCCGAATTTCACCAGTATAAGTACCGAAGCCTTGCATCAACCCTTGAATATTTGCAAGTGAAGACCCGCTAGCTGTTGTATTGATATTCAAATTCGAACGGTATTCCGGATCACTTTTGAGCAAATCTTCAGCTTGGTCCAATTTGGCTAGGATAGCTATGATAAAACCACTAATCTCTTGTGGAGAACGTTCCTCCCTTATCATTTGACGAAGTTCTTCCCTCATCTCTATTTCGATATCGAGCATCAAGTCGGGATCGTGTTTTTCGATAGGCGCTTCCAGATATTCGAAGTTATCTAGATATGCTTTGATTGCAGTTGCATCTGCAGCTTTATAGTCGCCCTCGTTCACCGACACAATAGTACTGTTAAGCAGATCCCTTATAGTAGAAAAGTATTTTGCCTGTTCTGATGCGCTCTCACTGCCACCACTTAAAGTTAGTTCCTCTGTAAAGTCTCGTTCAATTGCAGAAGCAACACTTGCCACAGTATCAAATGGAGTATCATTGTTCATGCTTTCTTGTATCTGTTGATAAAAAGATCTAATTTCATCTCGTCTCCGCTCATCAACGGAGTCCGCAACCCTTTCAAAATCTGCAAGTGACGTGTTTACCAACCCTAACGAATTCTGAAGATTAAATGTGCTAGATTCATCCTGGGTAGCTGAAACGTTAGCTAGCTTGTAGGATTGAATTGCGTCTTCCAGAAGCACAGCTGAGGCTTGCAGGAAAAATCCCTTATCTTCAACAACGCCTTGTCCTGCAGTTGAGTTCGAGAAGCCGTTCAATAGGTTGTTTATCGTTCCAACATCCGATTCTATATTGGAATTTGCGACTTCTGGGCTATCTGAAGCTCGAATTTTAATTGGAAGATCAGTAAGCAGTGCTTCAAGACTTTTTGAAGATGCTGGGTCTGTTTGACTTAATAAGGGCTTAATTACTGGGAAGGTAACCGAATGAGGAATATAGGCATGCTGGAATGCAGATTCGAGGTCACCACTGTTTAAACTATATTGCGTGAGGTTAAGTTGAGTTCCAATCCTTTCTAGATTGATGAAAACTATAAGTGGATCTGCCGATTGTTGGTTTTCGGCTGGTTGCTGCGCGATTCCATCATCGATAAAAAATGAGGAAACGACTAAATTACTAGCTGCAAGAATCAAAAACGCTAAAAAATATGATTCTGTTAGTCGTGTACTCGGACTCATCTGTTAGGCTAACCTAAGAATCACAAATAAATAGATTTCTTTTATTAACCATTCATTGTCACATGTTAAAGAGGATACTGTTTAAATATTAGGATTTCCTAATTAGGAAAGGCTAACAATGGAAAAGGCTTGCAATTTTCTCGAAAGCATAAATAAGAATGAAAAAATTGAAAAAATTGAAGAAATAGATTTATTGACCTACATTTGTGACAATACGGATGGGATTTTGGACCCTCTGGACCAGATAACGTTCGGCATGAACGAGGTTCAGGTTACTTATGGCAATGTGGTAGTCCTGAAAGATGCGCCTTGATGAAGAATGTCTCCGCCAAGCTCTTCGGATAAAAATCCAATTGAGGATGACAAGGCCGATGAGGTGAAGGCGTTAGTATCTCGATATATGCTTTTGAAAATTGAACAAAGAAAGATCGAGAAGAAGTTGAATGAGGTAATAAAATACTATGACACCGAATCGCTTCGAATTATCTTCGAACCAATAGGAGACTCTATAATGGGAACCATTGGTTTAGAACTTCCTCATAGGAAGAAAGAAAAGGATATATCGCAGAATCAAATTTAAAGGGAAGCATATCTTGCATGTACCTGGCCAGAATGCTTTTATACTATATTTTGAGATATGATTATCAAGTTCTTTGAAGATATTAAGGCATATTATCTAGGTTTTATTTAATCTCAGAGATCCGATCCATTTTGTAAGATGTCCACAACCCGAAGTGTGATCGAAAATTTGTATATTATATGGAATTATTTAGCGATTTCTATAAATCTATTTGCTCTTTATAATTAGTTTGTACTAAATTTTTGAAAATTATTAAATAGGAGTTTATCCATATACATATTGATTATAATATGGGCAAAATGGGAAAAGAAATAGCTGGCTCTGGCGTTGAAGGCACAATAGAGATGCTGAAGACTGCATATGCTGGAGAGTTATCGGCATTTCATTATTTCTGGTACGTTTCTCAGAATATAGAAGGACTGGGTGTGCTGGAACAAAAGTTTTTTGAAGAACGAGCAGATGAAGAATTGGGACATGCAAAGAAAGTCTCCGTTAGGCTGATGCAGCTTGGAACTAATGCCAAAGATGATCCTGCCTTATGGGAACAAGAGAGCGGATTGGGTAAGCTACAACCTTCAAGGTATTTGACACTTCGAAGTGCTTTAGAAAAGGCGTTGGAATTCGAAAGAAGCGTTATCAAGTTGTATAATGATCTTGCCAATAACGTTAAGGACAAGGATCACGGGACCTACCATCTAGCACTAGACCTACTTGATGCTGAATTGGAAGACGAACAGACTATCGAGGACATTCTCGCAAAGCTAGAAATCCATTAGATATCTCTACAATATTTTTTGAAACTTTTTTCGTTCATTTCCTCAAATTAACTGTAAAAAAAGTAATTGAAGGATCTCGATCAAATTATAAATAACCTTGTAGAAATTGGTTCAACCCCACACTTTCTCCCTGAAAGTCCATTTCTTATTAAGTATAAAATTACTTATTGAAGCTGCAGCTACTGCGCAAATGAGCGATAGATTGTAGGACATTCCAGATTCCACCAATAGGTAGACTAATGAAAGCTGTATAGAGATACCTAAAGAGCTGAAGAGTAGAAATAAGCCGTATTGCTTCAAAGTATAAAGTACGGAAAACTTTTTGTCTTCAAACGTCCAAATCTTATTCAGGATGAAATTAGTGGTTATCGAAATAGCTATTCCTATTGCGGTCGCCTGAACATACCAAAAATTAGCCAAAGTTCCGTTAGAGAGTAAAAAAGAAACCAAGAAATTGACTACTAGCCCGGTGGCTCCTACGGTGAAGAACCTAGCTGCTTTCGACAAGAACAATACAGACCCTCTGCGCTCTGAAGTTTCCAATCTTTTTTGCGAACTTCTTCCGTACTTGTATAGACTCCAAACTGCCCTCGTATAATCTACGAAGACCTTCAGATCCAGTTTACTATGTCCATATTTTCTCACAGTAAAGGTATATGGAATCTCTTTTACGGTAACATGTCGCTGTTTCTTAACCAATATTTCAAGCAAAATCTTGAACCCTTGGGTATTAAATTCAATGTCTTTTAATACGTGACGAGGTAGAGCAAAAAATCCGGACATTGGGTCTTGAACTTCTTTTACGTTGAGACCATACCTAGCAATTCCGGTTGCACCAAAACTAATTATGAGTCTATTCAATGGCACACCCACCGTAGTGCCCCCCTTTGCATACCTTGACCCGATCACGACACAATTAGATTCGTGTTTGAGTTCGCTTATTATTCGGGGTATAAGTTGAGGAGGGTGAGAAAAATCAGCATCCATTACTAGTATGTTCTTACCCCTTGAAGTCTTGATGCCATCGAGCACTGCGCACATCAAGCCATCACGTCTCTGCCTACGAATAACCTTGATCGTCAGTGTTCGACTCTCGTTATGGATTATGTCAAAATTATTCTCTAATACAAACTTATCAACCAGAGAACTAGTTCCATCTGGAGAATTATCATCAACTATCAAAATCTCTGTCCTAACATCTTTTGGGACCCTGTTCACAATTTCTGTTACAAGTCTGATAATGTTTTCGCTTTCATTATAGGTAGGTATGACAATTGACAAGAAGGTTGAGAACATTTCTTCGATACGAGATGTCTCATTTTCTTGATGAGACTGAAATATTTCAGCTGCTTTTTGATCCCTCAATGGCCAAATATGTAATAAAATATTATATATATATACTCCTGTTTGATTCTGAATAGATCAGCAATTTGAGGAGTTTGTGATGAGTCATATTATGAGGATGGGAAACCAATATGTAAGTTTAAGTTTAACATCTTACCCGATCTAAAAATAAATCTAAATCTTTTAATAAGATTCAAATAAATTATAATAATCTGGCCAGCTCCACCGACTCCGGATGGATTAATTTTGTTGCAGTCTCAAGATCCAGATTGTGGACCACTCTTGATCGGTTTTTTTGTTCGAGGTGACATGCGAATTTATCAACGAGTATAGGATAGCACCAACTCCTTAAATCATATTGCACACACAGATGGAGTAATATACTACGTCAGACTTTTATTTTGTTACTAATTCGATACTCACAAAGTCCTGAGTGTGAAGGCATTAAAATATTACTAGTGAAATAGTCATAATGACAAGAAATTTCTTTGGGAAAACATTACAGGAGAAAGCCTTATACCTATATAAAACCCATTGTGCACATAAGTCGAACGATCTTGACCAATACTAAGGTACGCAGTAAAAGCGACACGTCTAGGGATAACGAGTCTTTCGTTTGTTCCGAGTGTAAAGCTAGGTGTAGATCTGGAGACTTGTTGAATGAACATATGTATGAAGAACATGGAAAGCAATAATCCGCGTTAATCTTACTCATAACCCGCATTGTAATATGCATATATTCCCACTTTTATCTCCATAAATGGGATAAATTGATGCGATAATCATATGCCATCTATTTTAGGAGCATTAACTGTAAAAGTTCTCCCAAAAGAGAATCATAAGCAAGGATAAATATTAGTCTAACCTAATTAGGATTAACTAATACGGTGAACCAATAACTATTGGAATGTCTGGGATTGGCATCTATGGAATTCCGATAGAAGAACACTGCAAACGCCAGGTCAGAAAATATACCTCCTACTCGATTGGAATTTGACTGAAAACCATCGATCCAATCGAGTAGGTTTCTAACTAGCCGCTATAGTGAACTAAAAAAATAAAGCTGATATCTAACATGAAGGAAATTCAGCAGTTGTGGCTACCATTCATGTTACAATGCAAGAGGCTATGTTAGACCCAAACCACCATTATGAAAATGAAGCCTCATTTCACAGAAATAGTTGAATATCTCCATTAATCATTCTTTGTTGATATTTCTAAAATGCCTTATAGCCAATGAGGCTATTAACAATAGTTTACCTAATATTTCTCGTAGGGACTATTCTATCCTTGACGTGAATAATGGAATAGAGTAAGAAAGGGCGGTTCTTAAAGAAAATGGGCTTGCGACGTCTCGATCGAACGGTTGTTGAGCGGCAGCCAGCTTGCCATCAATGGTAGTGACCAATTGTTGCAATTCACTAAGCGGTATCTTGGTTTCTATTGCACTTTGCACGTCTTCCATGATCGTTGTTTCAGTTGCTTCCTTCAAAGCTGGATCTAGTTGACCCAATGGAGTCTCCAGATGCTCATAATTATCCAAATAAGCGGTTTGCGCAAGCTCTACTGCCCCTGTGAAATTCTCATCTCCGTATTCTATTACAGCTTGGTTTAACAAGCTCTAAATTGTGGAGATTTCTTCTAGTGGTTTGGGAGTATTTTGGGCTTCTTCACTTGCTTCTGTGGCGTCACTTTTAGTTGTACCTTAAGCGGATACAGAGCCAATAGTCATTGAGTCTACTAATAGAGATACTGCAACTAAAACACACACATAGATAACCAACATGGATTTCCCTGTTCAATGCTTGCCAATTCATGGCAATAAATTTCCTAAGAAGTTGTGGTTAAAATTGATAGCTGTTTCTCAATTGTGCGAACTGTAGTCATTTGCACACATTCTCTAATCTTTTCATTGTTGCTGTGCAGCAACGCTTCACAAGACAGTTGACGCTCGTATAAATTACATGCAGATTTTTGGTTCGATCCCGATTTTGGTGTGTTTAGTTATAAAT
>JAATVS010000019.1 GCA_014523695.1 Nitrososphaerales archaeon TH5895 | reverse complement strand
TTACATCGATACCGAATCATTCAACTGAACATCTTGTACACGTGGGTGCCATTGCTTGTGAAACTCTTCATGCTCAGTATGGATAGGAATCAACGTTCTTGTATTACTCCCTTCGATAATTTTTCTTATTTGATCTCCCGAACCATGTCCAGAAACATGAAGGTGGTTCCACTCTAAATCCTTATTCAATAGACCGAATCGGAGTAACCATTTTTTCACTCTTCTTTGGTCCAATGCCATTTCATCATCAAAAGGTTCTGTGGATGATCTTATGTAACTGGAGTTTTCTCTTGGTCTTATGTCAATCAATTCTTGTAATTGAAAGTCGTTGCAATAGAAAATTATCTCCTTCTGATTGCTTGAAACAGTTCTATAATCTGCACGATTATCATAATCAAGGAATTCATGAACCCAATTAGGATAATCTTCTAGGAGCATTTTTTTACCCCAATACTCGATATCTTTATCGATCAAACCCCATACCTTCTTCGGAATGTAAATCTTGATCTTCCTATCGTCAGGCTTAGGGTATATATTTTTCCAACTGTCAGAGTTTTGAAACAACTTCAAAATATAGGCTTGCTTCAGGTCTATTACAAGGTCACGTCCTGATTGCTTTGCAGCATTGTAGAATGAGAGAAGTCTATCTAAATCTCTAGTAGGATATGAGCATACCACTAGGTTTTCGGTGTTATTAACTATTTTGCCAACACCTTCTTCTACATCTATCTCTGATTCAGAGGAATTTTCATGAACACGAGTCCCTTCACACAACAAGATATCGAGCTCCGAATTCCCACATTTTTCTAGAAACTTTTGTGTTTCTGTTCCCCTTCTACCATGAAAACGAAGATCCCCAGTATAACCGATAGATCCCATTGAAGTATAAATTATAAAGCCACAAGCGCCGGGTAGGGAATGGTCGACTGGGATAGCCTCCACTTCAACGGAACCTATCGTAAACTTTTTTGAGTTATCAAAAATTAGAAGCCTTCTTGGATAACTCATATCTTTACCAGTTATCTTGGACAGATCGCCAATCCTATTCAATCTCACCATGAAGTTTTCCTTGAAAGTGACATATTCGTCCGAGGATCCGGTTCCGGTATCCTGAAAAGCTTGCATAATTAGCTTAGTTGCTTCTGAGCAGTAAATAGGAATGTCAGGTCTTAGATAATGAATGTATGCTCCATGGTCCACATGGGCATGCGTCAAAATTACTGCATCAATTTCATTACCTTCCCTTCCATCAAAGCCCATGTGTTTGGCATAATCCTTTCTGTAAAGTCCTTTGAGTTTTGGTAATAATCCAAATTCAAATAGATCACCCATCCCATTGCAGGTTCTGGGCTGTAAGAATTCTGTGAAATATTGATTAGCTTTACCCATTTGCATACCAAAATCCAAAAAAATCCTGGTTTCTTTATCCTCGAGCAAGAATTTATTTCCCCCTATCTCGTGGACACCTCCGTAAAATGTTATCTTGGTTCGAGAATCAGATGACAATGATAAAACAAGAAATGAACAAGCATATTTCCGTTTCTCGATGTATGAGATGGGATACCGGTTGAGAAATCCCTTATTCTTAATACTTTCCAGAGCTTAAATGACGTCCAATATCAAGATTTGAAGTCAATATGTGATAGAAATGACAATTAACATATAAACCTCAGGCTCTTTGGCGTCACGTGCTTACATTAAAGACTATCTTAGTCGATAAACTACATAACAAGGAAGTACACGTGCATGCCGCAGGAGTTAAACTCAGACAAGATGTCAGAATTAAAAAATACTTGTCAGGGTTAACACCACAAAGTTCGGGTTTCGACAACACAAAGTTTCGATTAACTTGCACCTGTATGAGGGTCTACATCTGGGTCCCAGGACCCAGGCTGACAATGTCATTAATTAAGCCTGCCATCAAGAACATATAGATAACGGAGCATGCAGAAAAAGAATTAGCGAAGACAAGCTAATTTGCAGTTTTCTTTTGCACACAAAGACAATGTATAATTATAAGGGTAACATACTATGGTAACAGGAGCATAGACAAGATCCCATAATAGATCGACTGCAACTGATATAGGAGTAGTATTATTGTACGGAACAACTTTGACTATTTGAAGACTGGCATCATCATACTGATGATGTGACGATACACTATATCGAATTGATTTTTCACCGAAGACAATTAAAGACTTAAGAGAAAGTGGATATAGGAATACTATGAATCTTAGTGACGTGGAATTTAGTTGAATTAGTGGCCAGATACCGCTATTATGTTCGAATTACCTTTATTGCGGCAGGGTCCAATTATACAACTTGCTGTTGTACTAATATTAACCGCCAATGACACCATGTCCGATTTAGTCTCTCCCATCATAGATTTGCTTAGGAATGGGAAGCTGGATGCTAGGGCCAGGCCATTTTTGGTTAGACTTGGAGACGTTGTCGAAGCTCTGAGAGGCGCTTCCGTCCATCGCAACGTAATGTACGATCTTCAGAACAATACGCGAGTACCATACATAACTCCAATTGATTTGACAGATGGTGAAATAGTCGGGAAAAATTTAAGGTACGTAGAGCCACACGGGCTTGAAAATTACTCAATAGCAAAAAATGACGTAATAATCTCCATCCGAGGCATTATTGGAAGAGTAGCTGCAGTTACCAATGATTTCAACAATGCGATCGTAAGTTCACAAATGGTCATCCTTAGAATAAAATCTAGAGAGGTACTTGCAGAATATCTGCATATAGCCCTATCATCTATGTATAGTCTGCGACAACTTGAAAAAATTAAGATTGGAAAAAAAATGGAAGCAATTACTGTCACCGAATTACTCCAGATCATCATCCCTATTCCAACTGTAAAGACGCAACATGAGGTTGTTAATCGATGCCAGCTAAGATCAGTACCTCAATCTAATGACGATAAATTCGAGAATTTTGATGTAGAGAAATTAGTGAAAAGTGGAGAATCAGACAGTCTTGAATTTAAGTCTTCTATGAGAGCACCACTTCGTCCCAGTAATGCGATACTGATGATAGAAGAGCGATTGCGTACCCCAAATGACGACAGGAAAAGATTGGAAGAGGCACTTTCAAGGGAAAGACTCAATCAAACCCGCAGCCTAGAAAACGAGATATGTAAAACAGTAGCTGCTTTCATGAATTCATATGGTGGGACGTTGCTAGTAGGCGTTGAGGACAAAGGAACAATAAATGGAATAGAAAATGATTTTCAGAGTTTTAATGATAAGAAGAATTGGGATGGGTGGCTACAACATCTTACTAATTTGATAGATGAGCATATAGGCAAAGAATTCATGATGTATATAAGATCTGAGGCAGTAATCATTAATGGAAAGACTGTTGCAATTCTTAAAGTTAAGGAAAGTTCCAGACCTGTATTTGTGGAACATGATGATAACAAGGGTCAAAGGAGAACTGAATTTTATATAAGAGGGCTAAATACGACACAGGTACTAAGCATAAGACAAATAACTCCATACATAAATGAACACTGGGCACATCTGAGTTGACAGCTGACCTCTCTAATCCCACCTAATTCCTAATTGATTCAATGATTCCTTTATTTTATGTATATAATCACTATCAGTAATAGCTCCTTTATCAGCTTTGATTTCAAGATGAATTACTTCAAATTTTTGTTGAAGGAAGTTCATTATCCCCATTATTTGAGATATCTTGCCTCTAGGAACATCAAAACTTAGATTAACGGTTTCGTGAATATTTCCAGAATCATCTGTATAGGCTAGAGGATTCGTAGAATCTTTGCCATAAATGTTACTTCCTTCAATAATCGAAGGCTGAACAATGGTTTCGCTTCCAGGTACCCTTCGTTGCGCCTGACAAACCCTGTCAGCTACTATCACGCAATTAGGGTCGACTGCGAGCATATCTTCCTTGAAATAACGACAAAAGACCTGTTCGTTCTCGATCTGAGTGTCATGTTTTATCTCCCCTATACCAAATAATCCTTGTTTTACACCATCAATTATGCTCTTCTCAATAACGTCCCTGTTTAAGTACCTCACTTCTCCGGGTGTTTTCATCATAGAGTCGTAAATTTGTTCGAGTTTTATGAATTCTATTTCCTTAAGATATCTCTCTTTAATTACTAGAGGAGAAATTTTTTGTAATATCTCACCTTCAGCCAGAAGTCCCTCATATGCTTCATCAATTATACTCCTGCGAATTGTTACGTCGGGGATTCCCAAGTCTAATTCTTTAATAATTGAGTTGCCTTTAGCTGGTAAGTAAATCAAACGGTATAACCTGAGAAGTAAATCACGAACTCTGTCTTCTTCCATGCGAAGATCTTGTTGTAATTCATTTCGTTGTTCATCGCTTAAATATAAAGTTCGGTCACGTACTAATTCCCTAAGAGCTATAACTTTCTTTAGTGATTCTAAGAATGAGCTTCTTTCGGATTCCAAAGGACAAAGAAATACTACTGTATTGACATATACTCGTGGAGAATCACCTTTAGTCTCTATAAAGTTTCTCATGACAGTATCGCTAAACTGTGACAACACTACAAACTTCAAGTCTTCATTGTCTGGAACGTCTTTTGGTTTCTCCGGCAAAAGAAAAGTTTTCAGATTGCTATTGCGTCCCTTAACATTGCCCAGTATCAACTCTTTCTCAGCTTCAACCAATTCATTCTGCCTAATATTCTCGATCTTTGTCAATAGTATTCTGTTTAAATTAGGCTGGTTAGAAAAGAAGAATTTATCATTTTGATTTTGTAGGAAGAATAATCTGTCTTTCAATTGATCCAATGCCTCAACTACAACACTCGATGGATTCTCCAAAGTTGTTGCTGATCTCTTGACTTCCCTGATGCAAGCTCCCTTCTCTTGGCCCCCGGAGAACGAATACATGAAAACTGCTGTAGCAGTTCTCGTTCCTAATCTGATTCCTTGGAATGATTTACCAATTAATTTGTCTACTCTTTTTGATCCTGAGTCAGGATTAGTTATGTCGGCAGAGATTACGCTATCAAATTCTGGTCCAATATGGTTTATTAGCTCACGTCTTATTGCATCTTTTTCGAGACTAAAATCTGAGAGGGTGATGTATGAAAGTGAAGATTCTGATAGGGCGCCGACCACTAGCGAGAGTAGTCTAAGGACCCCACGAGTTCTCTGAAAAGTGGGGATGCTGCCCCACCGCTGGTAAAGAGTTTCTATTACCTCTGGCAAAAACGGATAAGAGTCTTCGAAAATGTCACCATATTCGTTCGGTTCCTTTCCAATTGGCAATACTCCCTCTTCTTTTTCAGCATAATCCAAGAATTCTAGAATCGATTCTAGGGATTTTTTTTCATCCACATTCGAAAATAGCCTTTTACGTATTACCTTTGTTATTTCGTGTGGTTCTACTGGTGAATATATTCTTTCAACACGACCAGAAATTTTCTGCAATTTCTGATACAGCCTCTCAGCATTTTGATCATAGTGTTCGAGCATGCTCGAAGGTAGCGTAATAACTACACAGGTCTTGTCTAGAGTCCCAGCCAGTTCTGTCAGCTCTTGGGTGAAGGCTAATGTTTGTGCAGCAAGTGTCGATTCACCTACAGGAACTCCTGCGGCTTTAACTACATACTCGAGAATCTCATCGATGAGAATCAATACAGGCTGATGTTTCTCTAAAACCTCCCGAAGGCCTTCTCTGCCAGGAGAGACATTCCCAGAAAGTAGACGGATGTTTCCAGTTAACTGCTTCTCCATCAGGCCCCAAATTGTATCTTGTCCACTCAGTGCAGTACCTGATATTACAATGATATTTGAGTTCCATTCCTTCGCTTTATGATACATTGCAATAAGTGCATGAGTTTTACCTCCTCCAAAGGGCGTTTGAAGCTGAATTACCGGATCACCGGAGAGACCTTTTATCAAACGTGATTCAATTATATCGAGTAAGTACCTCAAACCTTGTGTGGGATAAGTCTTGCGAAAGAATGTATCACTATCACTATATTCTGGAGGAGCTCTCCCAAGATAGGTATCCCATAAATCCGCCGCGAATACCTCTAGCGTAAGCTTATCTTCAAGTATGTCCCTGTGCGGAATTGCGACGGTATGGAAAGGCTTCATTTAGTCAAACAATTTCCTCTGATATAGGCTGCCTGAAATCACTTCAGAAATTTTCTCTTTGCCTGCTAAGAAACCTTCCAATAATTTTTTTTCCCTGCTCATATTTGGTAGACTTTCTGATATAGCTTGTGCTACTCTATAAAATATGTCATTATTACCCAAACTATTCTTTCCCAACAGTTTGACAAGGAGATCCTTTCTTCCCTTCTTCCAGATCAGAAGAGCAATGTGTAGAATATCTATCATTTCGCTCCTAGTCCAATTTTCAACTTTTTCATAATCCTTAATTTTTCTATCCTCAGGCCCAAGTACCTTTATGAATTCTTTTTCCTTCATTATTAAACCGTCTTTCTCGTTCCATTCCTTAATAAGATCTATCCCTACACTTTGTGCAAGCTTGCGAGCATCATCAAAGAGAACGTTTGATTCACCATACGACCATCGCCATAAAATATAAAATCTGGTTAGTTTGGAAATTTCTTCAGCAAAACCGTTGCGTAAAATCTTGTGTACGGCGTAGTCAGTTACGATGGTTCGTACTATTTCGAGGAATCTATCTGCTCTAATTGTATTCCCCTCATCATCAATTATCTTTTCATATCTTCCATAAACTTCAATGGATGATCCTACCGCAGAAATAAAAAAATCGGCTCCTGCAATTCCATCATTCCAGAGTTTGTCTAATCTCAAATTCAAATATCTCTTTAGCTCTTCCTTGACCTCCCTATAGAAGCCCGTTTTTTCTTTTCTCATTTTTCTGGTTACAATATATATGGAAGACGCAAGAGCTGCTGAATCAGCAGCCCTTAAACGTGCTTTCATCTCTGTACTTATAGGCCAAGCTGCAGTTACTACGAGACCTGATTCCAATAACGAATTTATCAACGTCTCCCACCCCGCAGTGGATTTGTGAGCATAAACAATTAAGGCAATACCATTGGGCTTCAAGATTCGACTAATTTCGGTGAATGACTTTCTCAACAAATTTTCAAAGAAAAGCTTTCCTGCTTCCCATCCACCCGCCATATTTGAATAGGCAACTACTTCCATGGACTTAGGAGACAAAGGGGTAGAGAAGAGATCCGGATACAGATGTCCAATAGATCTTTTAAGCCAGACATAAAAAAAGTCAGCAAGATGTGAATAGGGAACATTATCATAGTAAGGAGGATCAGTAAAAACTGCATCAAAATAATTATCCGGGTATGGCAACGATGTGGCTGAACACTGAGAAACTGTAGCTGATACACCACTTGTCATTGAGGCACTTTCAATCCATTTGGTACATTTTTCACATGCCGTAGGCCATCCCGCCCCGAAGGGATTAAATGGATTTGACTCAGTATAGTTCCATACCATCGGTAAAGTTTGTCTAACAAATGTAGAATTTACTCCTCTTCCACCATTCACATGTAGAATACATAAAGTCGAGTTGAATTCTGCTAACCTATCTATTGCGAGGGCAAGATAGCTTACTATAGCTGTGGCATATTCAACATTATAGTTTTCCTCCAACATTCTATCATATGCTTTTCTAACCTTATCAACAAAAATTACTAATGCCAGTTTCTGTCTAGAGTTGAACAATTCACCCCAAGTATTCAAACCATAGTTTCTAACTGCAAATGCTCTTTCAGCTCCTCTACCTTTTCCCTTTGGGGTGGGTTCGTCGGGAACAGGGTCGATACCCCACTCTTCCATCAGTTTTTCTTTTTTCTGTTGCAAATATTCATGCGCATTGTTATAACATATGACATCCTTCTCTGTAACCACGCGATAAATCTTGCCTGATTTACCCCTTTTCTGCAACAGGATTGCTATCATTTTTTGACTACAACGTCCTTGTCTGAAAAGTAAAGCTGTAGTTTTGCCGTCGATCTTCGAACCGCAAATAAGACAAGTTACAACAGCTTTGGAAATAGTCCCTCTGGATGGATCAAAGCCGTCTGGAAGTTTTTCTGTCTTAGTATCAATAATCCTAAAGGTAATGCTCTTTGCAGATATTGAAGGATACAAAACTATATCTCTATCTTTTTTCTTAGCTAACCAATAATTTCTGACCAAATAGATTTCTTTACCGCACATAGGATTTTGGCATTTAATTGTTCTAGCCCACACATATCCAACAGGCAATAACTCCGAATCGCCTTGATTATAAAAACCACCAATATCATGCATTGCTTCACTTAGGACCCAGTCTCCCCATTTTTTTACTTCACTTGAGAGTGGATTGTTCCTGTTTTCAGAATACTTTAAACTATTATAATTGTCAGATGATGCAGCTTGGATATTACCGAACTTTTGAGGGTACTCTAGTGTACATTTAAGCATCATTACTGAAACGGGATTATAGTCACTAGCGTAAGTATCGCATCCTAGGCGTAACGCTTCAAGAGGAATTGATCCCCCACCAGAAAAAGGATCGAGTATTTTTGGTGCCTTGTAGTGATTACTTTCAAGTATCTCTTTCTTCGCTTTGCTAAGGATATCCTTATCATACGGGCTATGCCAATTCGCCAAAGAGGACACATACATTTTCCTGGACAGATCAGACTCATCCCCTATTGTGTAGGGTACGAGTGCAGCATATGCAGTAGCCCTAGAGGATGATAAGGGTTTTCTAGCCCACCATGTGTGTAACGTAACTAAATTCGTTACAGTTCTTTCCTTGGTTGCTTCAGAGCTAATTTCTTTTATCGGCAAAATCTCTTCAATTAGTCTTCTCTGTACCTCTAGCAGATTTCTCCCTTTGGCCAAGGAGTTATATTCCTCATTGCAATAGAAATAGCTTTTGAATGTGATTAGAATTAAAGCTCCTATGAAACTGAGAGTAGAGAAAAAGATACAATTGACTACATGAATGGAATCGAGAGCGGTATTTCAGGGTTAAAGCACTTCGTTACATTTGTTCGTCAAAGCATAGAAAACTACGCGCAAATAATGGTTCGGAGGGAGGGATAATGATAGTGTGTCAGCTTGCACCCCTTATAGGGCTTCTACGCCACACCGTCACGGAGTAAAATAGATGAAAATATTATGATAAAACAAGGCCTGACAAAATGACGGTTATTGTCCTTTGCTACTTTAATGAATGTTCGAAGTCTGTCTACATCTTTAAAATTAAAGTCTGCCAGAACTAATCTATTTGTAGTTGAAACTATTTTCCTTGACTCTTTGGAAACTAATTCTTCTGATTCTTCCTTCGTATCATCATCAATTCTAGTTCCTTCTATTATGAGCGCGACTAGCTTCTCATTTTTTGCTCTTTCAATGAATTCCCTAGTCATCTGGGGAACTGTACCATGTAACCTGATATCCCCAGTGTAACCAATCGAACCAGCTGACGTATATATTATAAATCCGTATGCCCCTGGAACAGAATGGTCAACATGAATTGGTTCTACTTCCAGCGACCCAATTTTGAGCTTATTTCCAGTCCTGAAGGTATTTATCTTTCGTTTGATAGGCTCATCTTTTTTATTATACGGTCGTTCTCTATAAGATAAAATCTCTCTTTCAATTTGTCTGTTTGATCTCTCTTCTATTGCTTGTAAGATAAGGTGACAGGTTTCACCCATATATATTGGAATTTTTTCATGCAAAAAGAAATGTAATCGGCATGGTCAGAATGTGCGTGAGACAATAGAACTGCATCTATTTCAGGTTCTAATATCTCACGTTCAGCCATCTTCATCAAATCATCTCGATAAAGTCCCTTAATATCAGGTAAAAGTCCCATAGTAAGAAAGTCTTCTATCCCATTTGCTACTCGTGGATTGATATATTCCTCGAAGAACTTGGCTCTCCGGCTAAAGCCCTTGCCAAACTCCAGAGACTCTGGTGTCTTTATCCTCTAAAAGAATCTTATTAACACCAATTTCATTTACTCCACCGTAAAATGTGAGACTTGTCAACACACCCTATAAATCAGTGAAAATCATAAATGTGTCGGTACATGTCTAACTAACTAATCTAATGTTATTAGTTGAACAAGTTACCATGGAAGAAATTAATGAACTGTTCTATAGAGCTCCCATAGACATTTCAGACGTCCAAAATTCAGTAGAATATTGTGGAGCACATGTAGATCTGCTTGCTATAAGAACCCTCTGGCTATCCATACAAAAAAAAGTTATAATAAATTAGGAGCTACTCGATTCTGAGAGACAGTACATGATTCCTCAAAATATAACGCATGATAACCTATCAAATAGATAAAATGTTCATTATTCTTTACTAGATAAAGGCTTCCATAGTCCTTTATTATTCGATACTAAAGACGCCTTGATAATATAACTAGTATAAGATTCTATATTAATACCTTAATTTTTCGTAATAGATAACAGATGATTTATAATTAAGGATAACAACTTAGAATTCTTGGGTTTTATTCTATCACGACCACCCTCCCCGAGCTTGTAGTAAGCCATTGATTATATCGTGAATTGGCTATTGTTTTACAATGCATAAACACAAACTAATCGCACTGCAAAAGATCATTGAAGAGAAAATTGGATCTCTCAGAGAGGAAGTCGAAATAGCAACTAACGTGAAGCTAAATCCACTTTATATCGCAGATCGTAAAGATGAAATTGAATTCCTACAATGGACCGTTAGAACTATCATACCTATTCTATATTATGATAACGAAGAACGACAACAGCTTAGATCAACCAAAATGCGTTTAGAGTTAGCAGAAACTATCAGATTTGAAAACATACTGAGTGAAAGAGTTCAGGATCTAAATTTGAAATTAAAAGACTCCAATAACCTGCGAGAATCTGATGTTTTAATTAACGAGATAGATACGCTCGAGAGTGTCTTAGGACGCCTTTCTGATTTGAAATACGGTGATAAGGCGCGAGCTATAGAGATTGCAGAAGCCAACAATAACTACCAGTTAGCAAACCGTTTAAGAGAACAGGTAATCAAAATCCAAGACATGGAATCAGAGATTAACGCACAAATACAAATGCAAATGTGATATTATTTATAGAATAGTTTTCAGATTTATTTGAATCAACTGTAAAATAGATCCGTAAACACGGCATAACTTGTGAACAATATGACCCAAAATCAATATGTCAAATATGGCACATTATCATGACTTATGCTACTATGTTCAATATTACTAAACACAGCTGAAGATAATCAGAGACTGGCTC
>JAATVS010000177.1 GCA_014523695.1 Nitrososphaerales archaeon TH5895 | reverse complement strand
TAGACCCACAATCCGATGGCTGCGATCCATGTAAGGTAGACCCACAATCCGATGGCTGCGATCCATGTAAGGTAGACCCACAATCCGATGGCTGCGATCCATGTAAGGTAGACCCACAATCCGATGGCTGCGTAGAACCTATAGATCCTGATACTCCTTCACCAGATCAACCAAAAGTTGTTCCTATAGATCCTGATACTCCTTCACCCGATCAGCCAGAAGAAATTTACTGCAAAGACAGCCCAGAGGACGATGAATGCATAGACATAGTTGACACAAGACTAGGAGGAGAAAAAATACCCAATCAATATCTAGTACTGCTCAAGAATTATTTTGCAGATAAACATGAGGCTTCTTTAAGTTCACTTCAGGATCTGACGGCTAAAGTCAAGAATTTAGGGGTAGAAGTGCTTGACGTCTATGAGAAAATAATCCCAGGTTTCGCAATAAGAGCTCCTAATGAAGAGATTCTTGGCAACGTTCTTACGATTCTTGAAAATGATTCACGGATAGGAGTTTTAGAGCAAGATCAGACTATTGTAGCATTCGGAGATGCTGTGCCCAACGGTATCAAAAGAGTTGACGGTGGTCTTGTCAAAATGGGAATGGCCAGCGAATCTGGCAGCATCGGTAATATAGACATAGATATAGCAATCATAGACAGCGGCATAGATCTTGACAATCCAGAACTTAATATATTTCGAAACACAACAGTTGTTCCAAATACTATCACCGCGGATGATGATATTCGCTGTGGTGGTCACGGCACTCACGTAGCTGGAATAGCAGCAGCGAAGGACAATGGTATTGGGATCGCAGGAGTAGCCCCAGGTGCAAGGTTATGGGCTGTTAAAGCTCTTGAATTTAATCCAAGCAAAGGGATATGCGAGGGTTCAGTTACCAGCCTTTTGAGCGCTCTGAAGTATGTACAAACTAATGCTGACAAAATAGACGTCGTCAATCTAAGCCTCGGCTGCCTATGTATATCCAACGAGCTAAAAGAAGCCGTCTTCCAAATGATAGATGAAACGGTAAAAAAGAATGTTACCTTGGTAGTGGCGGCTGGGAATAGTCACATGGATGCTGGCCCACTTCTTATGGTCAGCCATCCTGACGTAATAACTGTTTCAGCTATGTCAGATAGTGACGGTAAATGCGGACAAAGTGGAAAAATTAGCTATGTTGCAGCAGATGGTAGACCGAGTAAGGAACTTGATGATACATTTGCTTCGTTCAGTAATTATGGTGATGTTATAGATATAGCAGCCCCTGGTGTAAAAATAAATTCAACATCAATTGATGGTGCATATGCGCAAATCTCTGGTACTAGCCAAGCAGCACCTCATGTTGCAGGAGCTGCTGCACTATTTAAACTCTATAATCCTCTTGCACCACCATCTGAGATACGCTCGGAGCTTATCCGTCTGGGCTCTCAGTTAACTACTGAATGTGACGGCAATGGCCACGGCTATTTTACTGGAGATCTAGATAGTGACCGAGAAGCATTACTGTATGTGAAGAACCTGCTTCAAAATACTACCAATATGGTATCGTTAAGTCTACGATCGGATGAATAGGCAATCTATGAACAATAACCAGTTGCGACTGATAGTGTAGGAAATGACGTCATAGGGGTCAATATTACTGGTTCAGGGAACATAATAGACAAAAATATACAATACACAGTTAATTGAGGAAATGCTATTCAGATTTTAAACCCGTCCAAGGAATTTCTTGATAACTTCGATACCTTCAAGAATATGGTAACAGAGGTTCCAATCAAAGAGATCCCAAAAGGCAACGACCTAAATCTAATTGAGAGAAGAATTGATGAAGTTTTTCAAATGGTAAAGAAAATTGATTATGAAAGGGGGATGCAAATGCGAGAACTTAGAGCTAACCAATTTCAAATCTCCCGCATCGATCTTTTATTAAAAAGGTCAATAGTGCTAACCGAACAGGCTGAAAGATATTGGAACGTTATGCCAAGAAACTCAGATATTAACATGTACAGTTCAAAATACGCAGAGGCTTATTCTATAATTACTGAAGCTCACAAACTTGAACTGTGAAATTCTATCTATATGGCAAAGACATAATCCAAACTTTTTCCTGATAAAGTCCATCAGATGAAAAAGAATCTTCAACACATTCGAAATATTTTGTGTTTGCCTCATAATTATTTTGAGTTCTTCCAATTGGCGGAGGCAAATTATTTGCTATCATTATCGAGTGAGCCCGTAGATACCTATTTGTTACTAGATGCTCTGCATTCGTTCAAAAAATTGGGGCGTCGAGAGTGAGTACGTAAATTTGAATCAGTGATACTAGCAGATCATGATGACTACAACAACGCTTGTTATTGAGATGTTTGGTACGACATAGGTGCAGTTGTTGCAAATCTAGGAAGGTCCCGACAAGCTATTGAATGCTTCGACAAGGCAATTAGGTTAAACCCAGATGATGCAGACGCATGGTACAACAAAGGTGGCCTTCCAATACTTGTCAAAAAACAATGAGGCAATATATTGCTATGACAAAGTTCTGGCCCTCAATCCGTCTCAAGTCAGCGCACGGTATACCAAAGGTTCAGCATTATATAGATTGGGAAGATTTTCGCAAGCGCTATTCTGTCATGAAAAGGCACTTGAAATTGATCCCTACAAAGCACTCGTATGGTATGGTAAGGGCGCAGCTCTAGAGGCATTGAAGGAACATGAAAGGGGAAAAAAGTGTTTCAGCACAGCAAAAGAGCTGAGGGAAAATAATCTAATAAGTGTGGAGAATGCTTGAGTAGAGTAACTACAATAAGCGACTAACGAAATATAGTATATGCTAATTCTGCTTATTCCACTACGCTCCCTCCCTACATTCGAATAATGTGTTGACGTTCTTTTACTGCAATACGCAAATAGACTTTCGGAATTCACTCGCGCTTCGATTTTTTAGTAACTTATCTAACTTCTATCTGATGAAGGAGTTATCTCTGATGCCGGATTCTCTGTAGATGGTTATAATTATAGTGAGCGTCGAAGCTAACCAACAGTGATGGATGCTGACTCATTAGGTTTCGTGGGCAGGGTGGGTATGGTAGCCACCCCTAGAGGAGGCAGAATAGGCGAAGGAATTCCCAATAGCTGTGCGGGTGGCATAAAGCCTAGAAATGCGGCAGTCATTTCTCCAGACTGTATCTCTATAGAGTCTATCACCTCTTGAACAGCTGGTAGATTCTCTGAAAATGTGCCCTTATCTGATCGATACTCTACTGAGTATACTCTATTGTTCATAATTGTCGTCAATTTCATATTAACAAGTTCTATATTGTCATCATTATTTTCTTTAGTCGTATAGACTAACACGTGAGCAGGCTCTTTCCCGAGAGAAAACCCATTATCTTCGTAGATAATATTCGAATTAGAATCATTTCTAATTATGCTAGTAACATAACTTGCCATATATTCATTTAAACTAGAATTCTGCAAATTATTTTCAGTTGTTAGTGTAACAGAGCCCATGTACTTTTGGGGTTCATCGCTACTCTTTATTAACGGGATTGCAAATACTACTGAATCATTGCCCGGAACCTCTTCCTTTACCCAGTTACTTGGGATTAGTGTCTTTATTCCAAGGATGGGATTTTCATATTGTGAAAAATTGCTTATCTTTAAAGAATTAATCATCTTATTTACTACTCCGATGTAGTCATGGATGGGTTTGGGATCTCCTTCTAATCTGTAGGTGACGTAGAACACCTTCTTACCTTCGATCCCCCAGATTTGAATCAGCTTGAAGGGAACATTGTCTTCTTTAGTGTCAAAGACTGCCCTGTATGCTGGATTGCCAGCGAGCATAGTTGTAGCGGACTCTGACTGATTTAGATAAAGATTTGGAACTGAAGTTTTAAGAGACTCGATCTGTTCTTGGGTAATTTCATCCAGTGTCATAAAGTCGCCAGTATGAACGAATACTATCAAATATTCAGATGATATGCTTGAAGTATTATCGTGCTTTGGACTCTTAAAGATAACCCCATCCGGTATTGACTCATCTATTTTCCAATCAGCAGGATGCTCTATTTGTATACCAAGCCTTGGATTTTCGTAAGTCGCGAAATCGGTCAGAGTCGGATTTTCTGCAAGTAACGCAATGTCCATTTCACCACGATGAGACTCCTTGGCAGTAAAGTTACCATTAACACTGATGGACTGAGTAACCATATCATTGTTAGTGATTAGCGCAATCTGCGGGAACAACAGTATTAATTGCAATACTAAAGAAGTAATCATTTGAAAACAAAGAAAATTAGTAACGGTGGGTCTCGATGCCTTTTATCGATACTCGATTGTTGGTCCAACAATATTTTTAGACCTCTTTTTGAATGTGTTTGATAATAGATTGAGTAACTACACCTATTAGCCTCCTAAACGGTGCTAGAAGCGTAAACAACGTAACCATCTCTGCGGTCATGGGAAGAACTCTCAGGGTATTCCGAGCAACATTAATCAATCTTACTTTTATTGAAGTACTTTTTTGAGCGTTTACCTCTTGGTCTATCTCCGCACCTTCGATCTCTTTGACAAGTCGGTTTACACTTTCTTGAATCTGTGATATTTGTGGCTTTTGAATATTATGACGAGTCAATTGTTCATTCAATGATTGGCAGAAATTCTTTAATGTCTCTGCGTAAAGAGACGGAATTTCTTTAAGCATATCACTGTCCAGATTGACCATTTCGAAAATTGCGATATTCTTATCAATCACATTCCCCTTTCCAGAAATGTCAATACTAAACACATCTCCACCTATTCCGCTAATATGAATATTCTTGACATTTTCCTGCAACAGTCAGATACAACCGAAATTACCCACTTTTGGTATATAAGAATACCGATTAAAGTAATGAAACGGGATTTATGGTTTGACTAGACAAACAAAATGAAATTAAATTGTATAATTTATACGAAGTTAATTCTAGTTTCGAGTAAATTATATAATACCTAAACTATTGCCAAGGCTTCCTTAGTCATAGAGTAGTATGTCAGAAATCTAGGAACCATCTCTTCCAAAATACTAAATGGCACTATGGGATTTTGAAGAATCACGTGTTACCTGTGTCGGCAATATTGGAAAGATAAATTGAAGTCACATTGATCAAATCTCCTCGTGAATTTTTTAACACACGTTAAAGTCTTGCCAAACCCCCTTGGGCCCACTTACTACGTGGGTTCATATACTTCTGAAGACCTTAGATACTGACAACATACACAATGACGAACAATGGCCGTGAAAGGAGGTGGTGCTGATGCCAACCACGCTTTCCACGACGGTCAGGCATATTTATGACAGAGTGCCAAATTCTATGAATTCAAAGTTAATCGAAGATTTCCATTCTTATATGAAAGGCAACGCTACCTCCGAAAGACACCAGAATAACAACCTGAAAGCCGTTATTGCATTTGCTGAGTTCATAGGATATGAAATAACTTTTTATCAAATATCCACTAAAGAACAAGTAACCAAATTTCTGGATAAGAAAATTAGATCAATTTCGGAGGACCCTGAGGAGCGATGGATTACGACATGGAATGACTATCTGGTCCGCATTAAGCATTTTTTTAGGTGGTTACATAATTGCAATTTGGACCTCTCCAAATGCTTTTTGAGCTTTTTGAACTACACTTGTACTGCTTGCTGATATCAAGGAGAAGTATCAAACAATACTCTAATCGTAAACAGTATTACTAGTAAAGCGGAGTTACCTGAGCACTTATCGTACTACCTCTATTTCCCCTATCATAGTAGGATGTAATCTGCAAAAGTAAGAAAATTCTCCTGGAGAAGTAAACTTGTGTGAAAACGTTTTAGATGGTGATATAAGCGATGTTAAGCCTGAATCGAATACTTGTCCTGCATCAGGGGTATTAGGTGAACCTGATGTGACTGTATGAATGGTACTGTCATCATTGGTCCAAACAATAGTATTACCAACTTTTACCTTCATATTATTCGGGGAGAATGCTTTGTCGCTCAAGGTAGTTGCCCCATTTACAATTGACACTTGTGTTGAATTACTAGCATTAGTTAACTGAGACGTACCTTCTTTTTGTTCCTTTCCCATTGGCATTTCTCCTCCGCCGCCATCCATCATCCTTTCATGATGTCCCTCGCTAGTGCCTGAAGACACTGATGTTACCCTTCCATTAGGATCGGCCTTTTGTAAGCTCTTTGTCAAATTCATCTGCCAATCATTCATGTTTATAGATTTTGTAATAGCAATATCCAGTCCATCTGTAGCATTAGGAGAAGCATTTGTTACATTGAAGTAGCCCATTGCTCCTCTCTCCTCAGGTATTCCATGATAATGGAATGTAAATCTGCCCGGCCATGGCCATTTTGCTTCCAATATCGCAGTATTTCCTGATGCCAGCTCCCATGACTGCACTTTGAATGTGGGATTCTCCAATATTCCAGAAGGATAGACTTTGAAGAGACTTCCATGTATGTGCATGCCATAAGCGGGAGACATACCTAGATTAATCAGGTAAATTCTTACAGTTTCGTTAGTCCTCGCAGGAAGGGGATGCAACTGATATTGTTCCGTATAACCGTTGAACATGAAGTATTCCGGAAGCGGATTTAACTGGTTTTGAGTATCATATTCTCCATTAACAAGTACATATTCTCTTGCAGGCGGTAAGGGAGTTTTCGGATATACGATAAATGCGCCATACAACCCCATTCTCACATGCTGCATTACCGGTGGAACATGACAATGATATGCTAAAGCACCAGCCGGTTGTGCTACAAAATCGTATGTATATGTTCCATTTGGTCCCACCATCTCAAATACTCCGTCTTGTTGGCTAGGATGGTCGCCATGCAAATGAACCGTATGAGGAAGAGGTGTCTTGTTAATAAAATGAATTATCATTCTATCACCTTCAGTAGCTGTTATAGTAGGTCCGGGAACCGTACCATTATAAGTCCAAGCATCAACCCGAAGTCCAGGAGCTATTTCAAGCGTAGTTTCTTCTGCTATCAGTGTATATTCATGAGTCTTTGGTTGTTGGGATGATGAAGGTAATTGGTTTGACTGTTGTTGTTGCTCTGATATTTTATTGACAACAGTATTATTGATTCTGCCCATATCATTTGAGATCGGTGATACTGATGAGCCAGATTGAGATTGAGCTAATGCAATATTTTCACCCTTAACAAAGGACATTGTGGTAGTTGTAATATTTGATAACAGAATGATAAAGAGAACAGAGGAAATTGCTGTTGTTCTTTTTTTACCATTAAAAAAAGAATTGTAAGCCTGTATGTTTTTCATAATAAACAATAATGATAATAGGCGTTAATATATTTTAAGAAGCACTTCATTCAAAGATACATTGACATTATTAACAATTGTACTAAATAGAATATCCATTCTTGAGAGAGAAGCTATGGTAAGCCTTGTCCTGGTAAGCCTATCTTTCCTTTTAAGGCCATCGACTGTTTACACACACGATGATAAACACGACAAATAGTTGCAAGCCGATATGGGTATAGTATCTCAAAACGGCGCTGTCCTACACAGGGCGAACGTCCCTCTATCTGCGGTGGTGCCTTGGTACGGCCTACTGATCCAAATCTAGATCCATATGCATGAATTGTTGAGCCCAATATTTATGTCAAAAATGGTTCACACACCCTTGGGCCCACCTTATAGTGGGTTCAAAAAGTTTAAAGCTCTCTTTGCGATACAGGTTTATGTGTTTAGGGGTAAGGTATTTCAACTGACGCTGTCCGGCAACTCTTACCGTATATAAACTCTGCCTAAACTTTATTGACAAAAATTAATCCAAGATATGATTTCTACTGCGTCCAAACAGCTATAATAATGAATCATATTGATAGTCAAGCTGTAGCAGAGTTTTGGTATGAATGGTGATGCATAAAATTAGATAATTCAATTACGCTCTGACAGTGATTTGCCTAATCAGCTGGGTTCTTACTATTTCAGGCACTGTTTGCTATCTTATTACACATTTGGGGTAGTACATTAACATATCATCATCAATAATTATATAATATGTTGATAAAAGATGGATATGTCAAAACGGGAAGAAAAAGTCGTTGAAGCAGCCAATAGGGTAGCTGAACAAGCCAGGAGTGCAACACAAGAATCAATAAACGCATCATTAGACGAAACAAAAAAGAATATCCGGAAATCCATAAATGAAACAAGAACTCAGATCCCACAATATACTAATGTCGTCAAGAATTATCAGGAGCAAGCATTAGAATCAACTGATAACATAGTGGAAGACTACATTGAAACTCAAAAAGCAGTGATAAATTCCGTCTACGATTCTATAGTTCCATATTATGAAAATGTGCAAAGAATGTACAATTATTGGTTATCTCCAAGAGTACCAGCAGAACTGTGGGCAAGATCAGTTAGCAATATTGCAGAAAATGTTTCAGCAGCAACCCGAATTAGTAACGATATATTATTTGGAAACATTGATGCATTCAGAAATGCATTCGAACGAGCACAACGACACACAAAAGAGCTTTCAAGAATAAATGTGGATAATGCAAAAACCATCGCAAACACAGCAAGAGAAACTGCGGCAGAGTTTTCAGTTAATAGACAAAGAGAAGTTTACGCATAGAACTGCCTGCCTACCTGGTAATAAGAATAGTTAGATAATAGCTAGAGTAAATTAAATTTTAAACGTTGTGGCTACTGTTACTATTCAGCCGACTCTTGAGCTATCGCAATCATGATTTCACTGATTGTAAATCCAATCATGGCTCTATCATAGCGTATTTACATATCTCAATATGTAACTTGTGATTCAACTCTGTCCAGATAATAAGCTATTTCATCAAATGAGTAACCAGAGTCATTCAAGTTTATCAGTAAGTCTTCATCGATACCGGCTTGTTTCAATTCACCTAATGCAACAAATAAAACTTTTGCTGTATCAAAATCGTCTGTGCCATCCCAACCAAAATAAGACATCATGACACCTATAGCACATCTTCCGTTATGTCCATCAGAATATTGATCTGTGATCTGCGTGAACTGTTTCCCATATTCGCGTAGGATTTGAGAAACAGTCAGTTCCATTCTTAATAGTTGCTGCTGTCGCTGCTGACTCATAGCTGTACATTACATAATCAACAAGCTATTTGACGACTTATCTCTAAAGATTATGGAAATGGCACGACCTACAGACTTATCTTAGAATTGAACTTGAATTTATCGTGTATTATATGATGTATTGTATCCAGTATCAAATTAGTAGGTAGTAGTGTAGCCGATAGATATGTATCTGACCTACTACCATTATTAGTAATTTATTGTAAGGCCCAAAAGTCTAGTCAACCCCTCAACCTTTTCTAACATAAAATGACAATATTGTGATCATCATTTTTATATTATATTGAACAAAGAGTGGAGCTGGCAGTCTGCTGTCACAATGGAACTGCTAGTATTCCAAAAAAGCAACAGGTAGGCAGCTGTAGCTCAATTGTCTCATTATGGCCGTCTACCTATCTCTAATACCGTTTTATAATTTGTAGTATAATACGCTGCTAACAGGTGGATCTTTAAATCACTCATAAAGTCCACACTGTTCAATCAATGCGATACGGGGTAGGCGACCAAAAGCGTCTGACATACCGCTTAATGGCCGTCTATCTTTTGATACCGATCACATTTTCTTCACTAGTATTTATTTCGGAGATAACCTCGTCATTTGTTATTCTATACAGTATTGTATTGCGCAGCCGCTGCTGGCTCAACTACGTCAGCCGCAACAGCAGCCGGCAGAGATCCGGGCGCAGCAGCAGCTGCGGCAAGCGGCGCCGAAGCTTCCTCGGCAGCAGCAGAATCAACATGCTATTTAGGCACTGTACCAGATAATTACTGCCCTACGGAAATACTGGATTAAGTTGATGATTTCACACCAGGGTTGGTTAATAGTTTATATTGTTTTTACGGTACTATTTTGCAGCTTGTCATATCTAAGTTTCATTACCAACAAACTTACGTTTAGAACAAATCCTGTTGCAATAGCTCCGTAAGATCGTTTCAGTCTAACTTATTGTATCTGCCACTAGCTCAATTAGACTATTTATGAAAATTGGTTTTTCTATGTATTTTGCTATGTATTTATTCTCCTCTAAATCTTTGACAAACGTGTAATTCAAATCGTATCCAGAAATCAAGATTATCTTTGTTCCGTTGTACTCTTTTATCTTACGGGCAACGGTATCGCCATGCATACTGCCCAAACTGTAATCTAATAACAAGAGATGTATTTTGTTACCCCGGCTCTTTTCATCAATGAACTTTTCAATACAATCCTCGCCAGAACCAACTAGAATTATATTATATTTTTTTTTGGAGGGCTTTTCCAAATAATTCGAGCAAATCTCGCTCGTCGTCACATATCATCACTGTTTTTTTCTCTGTATCAGAATAACTCGCGAGACGATTCAACATTATTTTAAAATTATTAAGCCAAATATTAAAAACTTTAATGAACCAATGAGATTGGCTATTCTAGAGCTTATAATTTATCAAATTTTCATGATTTCATCAAATATATACATTTGATTTTCTACTGATTTAAGCGCACGATAACCTATAAAAACTATAGCTGCGATCAGAGGACTCTAGGAATGTAGTAAAAATGGCCAGACTTAATATAATGTATGACTTGCTGCAAACAACCAAGATCTCATCGAATACTATTGAAGATAATGAGATTTTGCAGCCTATCGATAAGATCTATTTTGTGATTTGTAATTTGTGTTACTGGTGTGCATCTTATTTCGGCATTGATGACTTAGAATCTGTATCAGCATCCTCGTCACATGTTCTCGACTGTCACGTTTGTAATTCTCACAACACTGAGCTAATACCTATCTCAACTGACGAATCATTTAGAATAGAATCTAGTCTAACAAATGGAATGGAGACGGAATTCTATAAAACTAACAAAGTTGTTGTTAGACAGCAATCTGCTAGCAAGTATGAAGCTCAACGTTTAATGTCAGAGTAACTTTGAGAGTGTTAAATTCTGTTCTATTTATTTTTTCATTATTTTTAATAGTACGTCTACTGTCGCCGGTCCAACTGTATGGCAGCACTATCTTGTGTGACCCGTCTCTTAATTTGACTAATTGTGATGAGAGATCATCATTATTGTCATCTACCTTTGATACCGAAACCACGGATAATTCGCAGTCTGATAATACTGAAACTCCTTTAATAATTCCAGATATCTCACCCACAAATAAAGATCTCGAAGATGAAACGACTGATGGAGATCGAGGTACAACAGTTCCCGATGCCACTGATGAGGTTAGTGATGATAATGATGATAATGATGATAATGATAATTCAGAAAATCTAGACGCTGATAGTGATTCGAGCAATAGCGAAGGCGGGTCTAGTGACAGTAAAACTTCGCTAATCCCATTTCCATAGTCAACCAGTATTTATCTATTATTTAAACGTACTGATGGATGTAAATGATACCTAAATAATATTATGTTTGATCGCACAATATTTATGGTAGTAGTGTCTTGGTCGTCCGCTACTCACGACAGCATAATCACGAGTTATCCGTCCTCTACAAGAGACACAAAGCCCAATCTGTTTAACTTCTATCATTCTGAGTATGCGATTATTTTTTCAATAGGATTAATGATTAGTGGTAGAACCAGATCTTCAATATTAAGAGTATGTTAAATGAGACTTGTTATACAGTAAGTTAGAGTAAACACATAATCTAATTTGAGCTAAATGAACTAGTATGGATTAAAGCTTCCAATATTGTAATCAGCTGTTATGTTAACTACTCTGCCATTTCAACTCCATCTGTCATTACATGCAAAGCCTCAGGGAAATGGAGCCCCATAGTTTGTGTCAGAATCTGGAGTTGTTGTTGCCATTGCAACATCATTTTCTTCACCCTGGGCTTGAGAGTTTAAGTTAGAGCATATTATATTTACTGGAAACCAATAATTACCGCATTCATTAATTTGCGATTCGACTTGACTCTTCTCATAACCACCTGTAAACACTGGATATGAAGATATAAATGATACAGTGATCTTATTATATTATTTATTACAGATTAATCTTAAATAATAACTTCGTGGACTTCGTATAAGTCTATACATACATAACAGTTATGCATAAAAACTAAACTTTTCGTTATCGAGAATCAGAAAATAAAAAAAGAGATTATGTAATATTGGTGTTTTAGTCTTGGAAGCCGTCTAATGCTACTGCGTTTTCATCGCCTTGAACTTGTGAGCCAATGTTTTGGCAGAAGACATTCTCTGGTAGAAATCCGTTGCCACAAGCGTTGGCTTGAGATATTGCCTGGCTCTTTTCATAATGCTTTTTTCCGTCTGCAAATGCGCTATCAGTAGTTGCAAGTGCTGTTGCTCCAATGAGCATTACTGCCATTGTTGCTACTATTGCCATGTATTTGGTATTCATTTCTGATAGCATGAGAGAGAGTTGAGTTTATCTGCATTAGGCAAATCAGGACGCTTTCATATATCTGATATATGTTATATTAGAGCGAATTCGAAATTAACGCATAGCTAAACATTCCTCTTCTGACCAAGCTCGCTTGAATGGCATAATCTTTTTTGTACGTGAAGGTTCATCCCACCAACCCATAAGACCTTTGCATCTGCTGCACCGAAGCTCTATTCTCGAATCGCTTATCTTGAAAAATTCTATCGTCTTAGAATCAGTCAACCATCTATTGCAAATGCAATCATCGGCCCAATGCAATTTAGTATATTATAGACAATATAAGATATTACATGTTATGATCCATATGACTATTAGAATAGTACTGGAATTGGTACTAGTTATATTTGACAGACCATCAGAGTTTTATTTAATTACTAACTGCTCTTTGTCTCGCCTGTTTAATACCATTTGCAATGTGTTTTATTAGAACTCATTACAGATAGATTTTTCTGCCTGTTATCACTTGCTACTGTTTTTGTCTGATGCTACAGATTGATATCAACTATTATTTTGTACTGTCTTATATCCACGATGTGTCTTAAGAGGCGGGCTATCATTCTCAAAGTCTTGCGATCGTAATGTCTGTGGTAGGATTTCATTTCTAGCTGACAATGTTTGGTTTAGACTATTCGAATGCATAGGAGCATCCACGTCATAAGTTCTAACACTAAATTTGTAAGCTTCCATTGTCATTAATCATAACCTATTCTGAATAGCATTAATCTTCTCCGTCACGTAAATAATATTTGTTGAATCAAGAGAAAGTCCCAACCGAGTCAGTTGTGTACGACAGCAGCATAGACGCATTACATGATTTACTAAGCTCACACCAGATAACCCAGGTATCTACGAGTTTATCTCATCTGACCAATGGGATAGAGTATTCGTTCGTAGAAATAACCTGCGTTGACGGCATACAATATGGTCTACAGGCCTATGGACAAGAGGCTCTAGAGTTAAATAGAGTAGCTCTTGAAAACATCCCCAAAGAGCAAATATTTCCGATGGCTGTATTATCATAACTCCTATAACGGTAATTCATAGTAGGCTTTTCCAGATTGTATTATTATCTTCCACAGGTTGGAGTCTCTAGACTTTCTGAGCAAAAGACATTAGACTAGTCTATTAATTTTGTTCACTCTGAATACATAAAAGATCTAGCAGTTGATATCCAAACTATTGGGTTCTACTATCTGCGTAAGATGTGGTGCAAATCTCATGCCCCATTCATTTTGTAACGTATGTCATGAAGTGTTATATTTCACATGTTCGTCTTGTTTCATGAATACTGATGAACGAATTCACGCATATTGTCGAAACCCCGATACTGTAAATGATATTAATATTGACATATATTTAGAAGATAAACAAATGCAAAGGCCAGAATCTTCTCAGTTAATTATGGATGAGGATCATTATCACATACAAAACCAACTCAACGATGAGATAAAATATAATTCAATTAATATATCAACATCGTATTGGAACAATATGTTTGAATCCATAAAATTGATAAATAGATATTGGAGTAAAATATTTAATATTGGTATCAATAGTTCGCCTGTAGTGTACAACGAACAAGATCGTACTATATTATACCTGAAATGACGTAGCACAACCTATTACTTATTAAGAGTAACTAGTGACACTCTAAAGTCATATTCAGACCAGTCTCTCTGACGAGTACATTCATTATATCTTCGTAATCTATTTTTGTTGCATTATTTTCCCTCTACAAAGACAGCGTCCGTTCCACACTAAAATGAAAATACATTAGCAGATCAATTGGATATTGAGATCGAATGTCTACAATGTAGAGATATTATGGAGCTCTTCTCAAAATTCGATTATCTCTCATACTACTGTAATAGCTGCCGATTAGAATTGAATGTCAACTAATCTATAACTAAAATGAAGATAATGACCAGCCGTTTAGTATCTTGATTGGTTAGAAGCCTGTACTGTTACTTTATTTATACCCATTATTCTGTCAGAAGGGGAAAAGTGATAGTGAAATTCCCCATTTTAGGAAGTCATATATATAACGTTGCTCGTGGAGTGCTATATGCCAATTGGAATGACCCAGATCACAGCATTTGCGGTCATAATCCTAATCCTAACCACAGGCAGTCTCATGAGCAGTAATAACGCATTGATAGAACAAGTTGTGAAAGCTCAAAACATGACAGCAAATATGACCGATCTATTGGATAATATGTCTCAATTTGATGATAGCGGCAGAATATCATCCAGAGAACCAATTGCATGCCCTATGTGCTAGTACTATCATTTAATATGATTGATAGTCGTCGGAATCTTGACAACTTTTGAAATTGTGTTACAATAACCGAGTTGACAGGTCATGGGAAGATAATATTTATAATAACACCCAATACATTAAAAAACAAATGGCAAAAATGCAGAAAAAAAGTCTAGACTCTTCACCTGACGAAACACGAACATTTGAGAAAGGCAAAATTGAGCTAGTGAATCTTGGTGATGTTACAATTGGTCGTGTCGTATTAGAGCCAGGTTGGAGTTGGGAAAAATGTGTGAAACCCCTAGTAAAAACAGATAGTTGTCAGGCGCCCCATACTCAGTACCTTATTTCTGGGAGAATTAAGGTAGTTATGGATGACGGTGCTGAGGAAGAGTTTGGTCCCGGCGATGCTGCTGTAATTCCACCTGGACATAACGCGTGGGTTGTTGGAAATGAACCTGTTGTTGGAATTGACTTTACAGGATTAAAAGAGTATGCAAAGAGTGGGTAGTGCCACCTCCATCATTTTTGGTCCGATAGACATAATGGACTCTGTCAGGTCTTAGATGCCTAATAATAGCCAGGAATTGAACCTCCAGTGAAAAAAAAGTGAAGATAGCCCAAAAGGCCGTCTTCATTAGCCAGATAGTAAAGTCATTTCTGTAGATAGCGGTCATAAAAATTCTATTTTTATATTTGTGGAAAAAATAAGGGTTTTACGTATTAGAATCATAGACCAGATATTCCAGAGGCAGATACCACGTCATTGACTTGGTTTATTATGGCTTCCACTAATGGGTTTGTGCCTTCTGGTGTTGCCGGCTCTTCAATTGTACTCTG
>JAATVS010000176.1 GCA_014523695.1 Nitrososphaerales archaeon TH5895 | reverse complement strand
ATAGTTAAAAATCTAATTGCACTCCAATCGACTTCCCCATGTCCTGTAGTAGGTACCAAAGACGAAGTCATCTGAACTGCGTGCACATTCAAAATCTGACTAACGGGCAGGACAGATATCAAACCAAAGGAAAGAATTAGAATTAAAACCTGCACATCAGAAATCATCGTTTTCTTGCTTATATTCTTTTTTGAAGTTAGGAATTTTTGGCTTGATTAGGGCAAAACGAGTAGGTGAGTTGATCTGGGAGAAGGCATGGGAAGAATCGCACCACAATTTAGCACGGAACAAAAACGACAGCATCGAAAATTTTACATTCCTAAATAATCTGTTAAAGTCAAGTCAGTTGATCACTATTCTCTCTGGTGGCACCGGTTCCATGAAAATAGTACGAGGACTCAGTAAGATCGATAGGTCGGTAGCAGTTATCCTGAACGTTGGCGACAATGTCTGGAAATATGGCCTATACATTTGTCCTGACATTGACACCATATTGTATGGGTTGTCAGGGCTCCTTGACACTCGTAGAGGGTGGGGAATGGAGGGTGACACATTCAATTTCATGGACCAGACTGGTAAACTAGGACAGGAGAACTGGTTTCGAGTTGGTGATCGAGACCTGGCTACACATTTGCTCCGAACAGAGCTTATCCGAAACGGTATGACCTTAACAGATGTAACTGAATACTTTCGATCAACTTACAAATTGAATGCTGAGATGATCCCCGTCTCCGATGATAGTATCGAGACCCGTATTATCACAAGCCGTGGTGAACTAAATATCCAGGAATTCTGGGTCAAGTACAAAGCGGCGCCTAGAGTAGTCGGAGTAAAATATAAGGGAGCAAAGAACTCAAGGTTGGCGGCTAGAGTCTTGAAACTTATACGGAGCTCAGAAAGAATCGTTATTGCCCCCGCCAATCCTATAAGTAGCATTGGACCATCACTTGCCGTCCCGGGCCTTAAGAATGAATTATCAAAAATCAAAGAGAAGGTGATTGCCATTTCTCCTATAGTGGGCAAACATGCATTCAGTGGCCCAGCAGCCAAATATATGAAAGCCCTAAAACTGGAGATATCTCCTGTTGGGGTAGCCAAGTATTACTCAGATATAATAGGTACTTTTGTTATCTCAAAAATGGACCTTTCATTTGAAAGCGCAATCAAGAAACTAGGGTTGAATGTATATCTTACCGATATTGCAATGAACACATTACATGAGGAACGTCGGCTAGCTTCGTTCGTAGCCGGCGTTTCATTGAGAATCTAGGCTACCGACATGGACATATGTGCAATTGTTCCTGTGAAGAATTTTCATCAAGCCAAATCAAGGCTTTCGGTTCTATTGCGCAAGGAGCAACGCGCAGAATTATCTCGATTTTTACTACAAGACACTTTGGATACTCTGCTGCACTGCCGTGAACTGGCGAAGATAATTGTCGTGTCCAGTGATCCCTTGGCAAAGGAAATAACCCAGAACCTAGGATTGGAATGCCTATTTCAGTCTCAAGACAAGGGAGTCAACAGTGCAGTCAGGTGTGCTGACAGATTTCTGAGTGCCAAGGGAAATTGGGTCAGCATTACCCTGCCATGCGATTTACCACTGCTTCTTGCCAAGGATATAGACGACATGTGCCAAGTTATACCTAAAGGAGGAGACTCAGTTATCATATGTCCTTCATACAAATTTGATGGGACCAACCTTCTTGCACGGAGCCCATCGAACGTTATTACTGACACTAGATACGACAATGACAGCTTCCGGGGGCATCTTGAGGCTTCGATAGAAGCAGGTGCATTTACCCAGGTATTGCTATCCAATAGGCTAATGATCGATCTCGACACACCTGAGGATCTGGAGCTTGTCTTGCTCGAGAACGCGTCATCAAAGAAGTCGATCTCATATCTCTGGCAGATAAAGAAAAATCATTTGCGCCCATCTTTCTCGCCAGCTTCAATAAAACCAAAGAGAAAGGCAAGAACGAACTTAGATATAAGGGACGGCGGCGCCTCCACATCAGCTAAAGACGTCTAGCGAGTCAAGTGAGCCAACATTCCATGCATCCAAATGTAAGCCTCATAGAAAAGAGTCTGCATGGCATTACTGAGGGGACCATGACTCTCGATTGCTTCAGGGCGATAACAGGCATTAGAAGTGCGACTGTCGCCAATGAGATCCTGAAGTTCTTGTTAGAAAGAGGAATAGGCAAGCGCCCTTGTGAGGCACTTCTTTCATTCTCGTCGACAGATAAGTTGAAGACATCAATATTAGCTGTCAGTTTGGGCGCAGATGTCCTGAGAATCACCCAATCCCTGTCGTGGAAAGACTTCGAAAGATTTGCATCAGAGATTCTGGTCAATTGTGGGTTCCAAACTACGAACAACGTTCGGTTTACCAAACCTCGAGCAGAAATTGATATTGTGGCAACCAAATCTCAGTTGGGCCTCTCCGTTGATTGCAAGCATTGGGCTAACAATGAGCGTCTCGCACTGATAGACCACACCCGGAAACAGATTCAAAGAACAGAGCGACTGCTTAGCACCTCTTTTGAATTTACAAAAGTAGTTCCCGTGTTGCTTACCATTTATCCACACGCTCGATCATGTTACTCGAATCTTGTGCCAATTGTGGACATAAACAAGTTCCATAGATTTGTAGACGAAATCGAATCAAATATGGATAACGTATTCTGCATTAGCAGATACTAAATCTAACCTGCTATTTTCTTGCCTCAGAAGTATAAGCATGAATTGCGATCATATGCCTATATATTTATCGATTTGTGTGCCTCCCAAACTTTGTCGCTTATATAATGCAGTGTTTGGATAACATGGCCTTTTTGTTCTTCGGCAGCTTTATCGCTATCAATTAATGCTATGCCAACGCCTAAGGGTTTGTT
>JAATVS010000175.1 GCA_014523695.1 Nitrososphaerales archaeon TH5895 | reverse complement strand
TGTATGTTAGTAGTATCATAGTATTGGACGTATGACTTACAAAGATGGGCTTCTAAATGTTTATCATAATCTAGTACTCCCTTGCACATCGCGCAGTAATAAATTCTATCATCTGGATCTTCCTCTTCTAATTCCTCTGCGCTCCAAATCTGGGTTTTGGGGGTGTGTATTTGACGATTAAGGAAATGCGAATCAGCTGCTGAGAATCCAAGTCTTACTCCGTTTACGATGGCATCATTTCTTTTAATAAATCTCATATTTCTTTTGCATCTGACTCCAACCATGATTTGTATACCTCACTAAATCCCTGATATCCCCGATAGTATTCCAGTATTTCTAATGCGCTTACTTCTCCTTCTTCAGGCCAAAATCTACAACCCTCCTTACATTCCTCTTCGATAGTGTGCAAATTAGAATCATGATTCCATCGGGTTCTTAGATTTTGCAGCGAAGGATTCATCTTGACGAATCTGGAATAGAAGAGCAAGATGTGGATGTAGACGAAGAGATATATATAGAGATATTCATATATTGGAATATATGAATGGCAATGATGTCATTATCTTGGGTGGAGGGAGTGGAGGACTCGCCACCGCTGGCCGCTTGAAGGAGCTTTTGGGAGACAAGGTTAACATCACCATAATAGACAGGGAAAGTAGCTTCGTCATGGGATTTTCACTCCTTAGAGTAATGAAAGGAGAAAAGACTGGAGAGGAGGTAGGAGTTCCAAAAGAGAAGATCAGTCAAAAAGGGATCAGATTCGTCAATTCAGAAGTAGCTCAGATAGACACCACAACCAAGAAGAATGTTGTCACAACTAGTAAAGAAGAGTTTTCATACGATTATCTGGTTATAGCACTGGGCGCAGAACTTGCGCCAGAAAAGGTTCCCGGTTTTGAATCTGCATTCCACATGTATACCCTTGAAGATGCAAAGAGGCTTAGAGATGCCTTATCATCATTTAGAGGAGGCTCGCTACGATTGATAGTCTCCAGCACTCCATTCAAATGCCCGGCAGCACCATACGAGGCTGCCATGCTTATAGATGATCATCTCAGAAGAAAGGGTCTGCGTGACAAATCAGATATACAGATATTCACACCAGAGCCTTTGCCAATGCCTGTAGCAGGGCCTGTCGTTGGCAATGCCGTTGTTTCTATGCTGAGTGAAAAAGGGATAGGCTTCCACAATAACACAAAGGTATCGTCGATTGAAGGCGGCTCAAAGCAGGTTGTATTTGAGAATGGTCTCAGAGAAAAATACGATCTGCTTATCGCAGTGCCCCCCCATACAAGTCCTAAAGTTGTCAGGGAGAGTTGTCTTGCCGATGCATCAGGATGGGTTCCAGTAGACCTAAAGAAAATGCAGACAAAGCACGACAAAGTTTACGCCATAGGAGATGTAGCCGCTGTAAAACTTCAATCGGGAACGATGCTTCCAAAGGCTGCCACGTTTGCATTCGGCCAGGCGGAAATAGTAGCAAGTAACATAGCCTCTTCAATACTCGGAACAGAAACTAGAAGCTGGGACGGATTTGGAGAGTGTTTCATTGAAACAGGGTCTGGAAAGGCTGCATATGGTTCAGGTAGCTTCTATTCGTCGCCAAAACCTGTGATAAATATGCAAATGCCAAGTAAAGAATTGAGAGAGAGAAAGGATGCATGGGGAGACTATTGGACAAGGAGGCTGGTGGCATAATCATATATGAAGATAGGAATTATTTTTAGTAACACCGACCCTGAGCTGGTGTGGAATGCTTTGAGGTTTGCAAATACTGCTCTACTTGAAGAGCATGAAGTCAAGGTATTTCTTCTTGGTCAAGGAGTGGAAATTGAAAACATCAAGAGCGAGAAATTCAACGTTAAAGAACAGCTTGAAAAGTTTAACCAGTTGAGCGGCCACATGCTTGCTTGTGGCACGTGTATCAAGTCACGTCAGATGCAATTTGATGTTTGTCCAATCTCTACAATGAAGGATATGCTCAAGCTCGTTGAAGAATCAGACAGGGTGCTCACTTTCTAATGACCGGCATATCTATTGCTTATATTCAAATATATGAATATAATGAATATAAGAGGTGACCTATGAAACAGGAAAGGCTTTTTGAGCTCCATGCTGAAGTGTGCAAGACACTGTCGAATGCTGTGAGGCTCAAGATCATAAACGAGCTGCAAGATAGCGAGATGACGGTCGGAGCTCTGGCTAAGAAGCTTGGCATAAGGCAGGCACACCTTTCTCAGCACCTATCTATTCTCCGGCAGAGAGGTGTTGTTATTGCAAGAAAGGATGGAGTAAACGTCTACTATAGTATTTCCAACCACAAGATCATTAGGGCGTGCAATCTCATAAGAGAAGTCCTGATGGAACATCTAAAGAGAGACCAGAAAATACTAGCAAGCATCTCTGGTCGCGAATAAAGTAAACCTACGATTCTCGTCAAGGAGGTGGTAATTGAGCACCGCAGATATTGGGATTCCGTTAGAAAATCTGGAGTTCC
>JAATVS010000174.1 GCA_014523695.1 Nitrososphaerales archaeon TH5895 | reverse complement strand
CATCTTAATAAAAAGCTATATCTCTCACAGGAGTACACTAATTTATCAAAGTTCGAATGGATGCAGATTAGATTATTACACAATCATATTCTCTAAGATTAATAAATATGGCAATGAAGCAATTAAGGTACACTTATGATGCTCCATAATGGACAATTAGTCGTAATAGTTGTGTTCATGTTAGCTATTGGCATAATAACTTCACAACAGGTGCCGTCTATACTTCAGGTAAGCGCCTCAAATGATTCTCCTTATAATTCTGGATACGACCATGGTTGTGACGATGCCGCTATATCGAATGCATCTGAAAGATATATCAATCAACCAGGAAAAGGACCATCGTTTCATACGGGGGAATTCATGAATGGATATTACGATGGATTTGATGCCTGTTCAGATGGGGCTGGTGACGAAAATGCAGAAAATAACGCTGCGGCTGGAAACCTGAGGGTAATCGCAAATCTAGACATGGGTACCTATGGTAATCAATACTGTGCCAGTAGAACGTTCGATATGCGGGTATATGTCCAATCAGAGTTGGCACAGGAAAAAATAGTCGGAGCATGCGAAGATCAGGAAACAACATTTAGCGGACTTGACGTGACTACAGGTTCTTCGTTCAAAGTTTGTGCCTACGGGAATGATTTGGACTTGTCGGGTTGTAAGACTGCCGTAAATGGACCTGAATCTGAACCAGAGCGAGTAATCATCCGAGTCTCCTAGGCTACTAGCACTAAGTAATGACTTGTTTTGAACATTTTTGTTTTATCTATGAAAAGAATGTTAAACAGTTCGTAGGTATATTGATTCTATTTGTATTTAATAAAGTTAATTAAGTGTCATTTCGTCGATTAATCTAGAAAAATAAACTGCATTCAAAATCGACTGGCTTCCTTTGGTTTCTCATCCGAGGAAATGTTGATGTCTTTGCTGGAAAATAAGGATGGCATGTGTTATGCTTTCGCTACCTGTAAAGATATATACTTCAGGTTTTCTTTGCGATGTAATAATAGTTTTGAAAACCATGTGAAAGCGTTTTGACTCCGACATTGGTAAAACCAGCGTTTTTAAGCATCTCAATAGCTCTCTCTTCTCCCCACATTGCACCAAGACTAGCCCCATTTTGAGCTAAAGAATCACTCATACAGTGCATGCAAGAGATAGTATATAGAAATGGTCCAAATGGGTGGTTGATATTTTTCTCAAGAGAACTAGAACCTAGAGTATCTTGCATTAGGAATATTTCTCCATCCGGATTGACAATACTAGCAATATTTTCTAGCTGCAAAAGTATGCGTAAGGATTTCACATCATCTAAAAGAGTGACTCAGTTCCATGCGGTTGCTTGTCCTACTTCAGAATCAGCAGATAATGTTATCATTCTTAGACCACCAGTCACAAGTCCTACTATTATTGCAATTATTCTATGCACACCCGTACTCTCCATATGGTGTCATAATACTACTTCTTGTCATGATGACTCAAACCTAAGGTACTGACTTGAAAGATCAAGCAGCAATAATAAGAAAAAGGTAGGACGACCAGGTCGTAGGTTGTTGAAAAGCTTAGAATGTAGATTATGTCTATGAGAAGATTTCTGTCATATTCATGTAAGTGTTCTAGTTCATAGTCCTCTGGTGCCATGTTATGGGCACCTCTTATTTCAATTGGTTTTAGTGGATGTTGTTCTTTCTGTTCTAGTTCTTTAATCCTTCTTTCCAGAATTACTCTATCCTTTTTTAGAATGTCTATTGTGTTTATCAGTACATCATTGTTAGGTATAACTGGTTCATTATCTTCCTTACTCCATAATTCAGGTTGTTCACCTTCTGTGTGTATTTGTTGCAACTCTGCATCAATTACACCGTGAGTATCAAAGTCGGTATTCTTTTCTTTTTTCTTTATGCGACGGTCATGAGTGAAGTCCTTACATTCGTCTGGTAAGTATGAGTATTTAGTTCTCTTTGAAAAGACCGTAATATTGTCCATGATTAAATGTTTTGCTTCTGCGGGTGAATATCCTTCTTGTTTTGCTAAGTTGTAGGCTTCCAGTATTAACTCTTTAGCATGTCCAAAGGTGGTGTTAATTTGTACAAAAAGATCTGCTAACTTTACTGATAACTCCCTTCTTGTTGTGGTTGTTGGTCGTGCTAATTCAAATGTCATCGCTGATGTTCTTCCTCCCTTTAGCTGGTAGCGTGCGGTCAGTTTGGATGTTAAATACTGGTCTAGTGCATTGAATAGTAATCAAACTACTTTTTCCCCACTTTGAATCAAACCAACTATCGATGCACAACTTTGAAATACAAACCGTCAGATCTGACTTCTAATACAAAGTAGGTTGTGTCTAGATCGAACGGAAGTACTGTCTCGTTTACGTGTAAGAAATAGGTTTGGTCAATACTGTATGCTCTCTCAGGTATTTTTCGGCAATCAATTATTGGAAATGAAAGGTTATTAAACTCGTTTGTTTCAATATGTGCCAAGACGAACCACTTCCAGGCATGTGTTTTGCCTATTGACTAAGTCTACGACTACTGGGTTATGGGTAGCGCTACCAACGAGGCCCATAACCCTTACGTAAAATTTCAACGGTCTATACTCCCGCTCTGTTTTTTCACATGCTCCTTGGAGCAAATTGTTTTCCGCATTACGCACCATTTCAACCTATACATTTGTTTTCCTGTGCTTTAAAAATATTAGCTTGCTGAAAAATTCTGCTTACTATTTGGTAATTCGCTCTTCGAATATAGATCAATTTTTAAGGGATCCAAAAGATAGTATTTGTGGCCTGACATGGACGATGGAAAGGACAAGCCCTCATGATAAGCATGAACAGATTAATCATCAACAGTCAACAACATACATGTCGAATCATACATTTATTCTATTGAAGAAGATCAATTCATCCTTTAGTATCGTTCCTTCCATTAGACGGAGCATCAGGATTCAATCTCTTATGAAGGCAACCTTGCTACTTTAAGGATTGTGCCTAATACCATTTTCGTTACAGCGTTTAAATAATTCCAGTCAATAAGCGAAGCTGTATCAGAGGTGTCGTGATAATGAGGATTCAGATCTTCCTGGCCTGAACCGTCGTATGCTCCTATTACTATAGAGCCTTCTTCCTCAAAGTGTTCGTAATCACTATCATAAATCGAGTCTAATCTATATTGCAAACCCGCATAACGTGACATCCCTCTCATTATATTTCCAAACTTTACAGAATCTGCATCATTTTCTCTGACTTTATTATAACGGAGTTTAGTATTGTTGTCTCTTTCAACTATCACTAATCCAGGATTTAGTTGGGGATAACCAACCATATCCAAATTTATGAGTCTATATTTGGAGATATTATTTTTTTCTTTTAGAAATTTTGCATAATGCTTTGAACCCAATAACCCTTGTTCTTCGCCCGAAAAGAATACAAACTGTAAATTACAGTATAGTTTTTGTTTGTAAAGTATTCGAGCTATTTCTAAGATGGCGCTCACTCCACTAGCATTATCATTTGCTCCGGGAGCTCTTGAAGTAGAATCACGAAGCTTTTTCACCCTTGAATCATAGTGAGCGCACAAAATGATAACACATTCACTATTAATTCCGTATTTTTTACAAACAATATTTCTTAAATCATAATCATCACCGTCTATGTTCTCTCTATATGTATGGAAAGAGACGTTTTGGTATCCCATAATTTTAAATTGGTTCTTTAACCATTCTGCTACTTCATTAATGTATTTCGACTTGGTATGCCTAGTATGATATGATGAGATTGTTATTAAATTAGATCTTATATTATCAGAAGAAACCTCTCTTAATAACGATTTAATTGCATCGTCGACTTCTATTTTTTTGGTAGACATGGGAACTTGGTTAGGTGAGGGACTGATCTAACATAGGTGGCCATTATTTTATTCGGTTGTGGATAATGTCGAGATCAACACACATATGAATTTACGATAAACCAAGACGCATTTATGCATTTCAAAGCTCATGATATACAGCTCTAATCCACAATACTTAAGTGTGCCACCTAAGATTAAACATGAGTTAACACTAAGGCAACGAGGAAAACTGTAACGTAAAGGCCTTCTCATCTTAAACATATCTTGATATGTATCACGGTTGGAAGCTCATACAGATTCGGCATTACACAGATAATCTACAATGTTGTCGCCGGTATTTAACTACCCCACGAATTACTAGATATGACTCGTGTATGTTAGAAGTAACTTACTTCACATATTTTGATTGGATTATTTTCCTTTTTGCGGTTCGGAAGAGATCTATTTTTTTTAATTACTCCAGAGTATTGTCGTTAGAATACCATACAAGGTATGTATCTGGAGCAACTCATCCGTTATGACTGGTATTGATATTATTAGTATTTCTTAAATATATCTATACAGCGTATTAATATACATGTCATCTGGTTTTGGAAAGACTAATAACTTATCAGTAGAATCACTTGATAATAATGATTTACAAGAGATTAAGAAAATTCGTGAGATGTTAAATCCCGATGAAGAAGTACTCGTTGTTGCACGCCAATCTCGTGTGAGACCAGGTGGTTCAGCTGTTACGCCCAACATGATCTATGCAACAAATAAGCGAATAATCATCAGAGATCCTTACATGATGGGGATTAAGGAGAATATAACAGATATTCCATACGATGTCATAACAAGTGTGAAACTCGATAAGGGATTATTATCATCTACCATAAGATTCGAAGCCCCTGCATTGGTAGGTTCAAAACGGCTCGGAATGATTGATGGAATAGTAGGTGGAGAGAATGACCACGAGGGAATGATTGAAGCAATTCCAAAGCGAAAGGCAGAAGATGTGGTTCAAGTAATTCGATCTGGAATGCATCGCACAGGCTATAACCAAGATGAAACTCAAACCGTTTCTCATCATCAATCATCTGATATTAATTATCAATCTTCAATTGCAGATGAACTAACAAAGCTAGGGAAGCTAAAGGAACAAGGTATAATTACTGAAAAAGAATTTGCTAAACTAAAAAAAGACTTGCTTGATGGGAACTCTCCAGTCCAATAATAAGAGTTCAATAAAATGCCAAGATGTATCTCATTTTTCGCATCTTCGATAATATCGAGTTTGTCGATTATCATTATTATTTTCATTGCTGTATCCATTTATAGTGTTCACCCTTTGTTGTCTCAACAGTCACCACCTGCAAATTCTAATTCCACTTGGATGACAGGCGCATCTATTCCAACAGCCCGATCTGAGATTGCTGGAGCTGCTTTAGATGGAAAGATCTACATTGTTGGTGGATTTGATAACAGTGGAAGAAGCAGCGATTCAGTCGAAGTCTATGATCTGATTGCCGACAATTGGACAACAGGAGAACCATTACCTCAACCATTAGACCATACAGCAGCAGCGTCATTTGGCGGAAAACTGTATGTAGTGGGAGGTGGATATCTGAACAGAGCTGACCTTTCAGATAAATTATTCATATATGATCCTTCTACTAAAAGCTGGACTGAAGGAGCAAATCTTCCTAGCGCTCGTGGTGCGCTAACTGCCAATTTCATCAACGGAATTTTGTATGTAGTGGGAGGAGTCGATTCAACTGTCACCTTAACTAGCACCCTAGCCTACGATCCAGCAACGAATAAGTGGACGGAGAAAGCACCAATGCCAACTGCAAGAGAACACCTTACATCTGCAGTAGCTGATGGCAAGCTATACGTTGTTGGCGGAAGAAGTGAAGGAATGTCTGCTAACGTCAACTCTAACGAAGTCTATGATCCAATCACAGATAGTTGGATATTACTAGAACCAATGCCATCTCATAGAGGAGGCCTAGCCTCTTCAGCAATTAACGAAACGATATATGTGTTTGGAGGGGAAGAACCTTCTGGAACATTTGACAACAATGAAAGCTATGATATAGCAACTAACAAATGGGATCAGGGATTGGCAATGCCAACTGCTCGACACGGTTTAGTAGCTGTTGCTAACGCCGATAAAATATACGTTATCGGTGGCGGTCCAAATCCTGGAGGCTCAAGGAGCAATGCGAACGAGATATTTCTTCCTCATTGACAATCAATGGCGCTATTAAAAGCAAATGAAAACCGGTCAGGGCAAACAATTTCCTAACATGAAATAGTTGCTCAAATCATAGAATAAAATGCAAACTCTCAGCAACCAGCATGAAAATGAGTAGGAAACTCAGACATTGCATTGTACACATTTGCTTTAATAGTGTATGTTGTATATTATAAGTAAAGAATACAATGTGACGCATAATGAGTGAAATTTCTAACAATAATAGGCATTTTCTGCTGTATGCTCTAAAGTGGATGAGCATATACATAGCTATAGGATTCATTGCAGCCTTATTATTGCCATTCCCTGTATCTCTGATCGGAGCAATAGGAGGATTTATGCTAGTTAACTTCTTGAGGACGCGCTTAATGATGAAAAAGATGGGGATTAGTATGAGAGGACTATTTGGTTCGCTGCGGTCGTCAGATATGAGCCCTTCCACTTACGGATATAGTCCGATAAAATACTATTGTATGAGTTGTGGTAATGAGCACAGAGAAATCGCATGCCCTAAATGCGGTTCAAAAATGAAGAAAATAGGATAATTAATAACTCAATAATATTTTGATTTTCTATTTATTTTCAGACAGAGTATTGTAATGATTATACTTTTCAACTGGCCAGTAAACTTGGCTTAGCCTAGTCTTGATAAAGCCAGAGTCTGATAGATTTAATTACCACTCGTCCAAAAAGTCATATCGATTGTTTTCGATTCATTTGAAGATTACTTTGCTGTTGCTTTTGCTTACGCCGTTCGATTTGGGTTGTGCCGTTTGTGCCCAGCAGGCAGTGTTTGGTCAAGGTTCATTTGAGAACACGAGTGGAGAGACAGCAGATCGCCTTGATACCATAATTGAGCTTTTGGAACAATCAAGACAAGGAAGTATCATCCAGCTAAACCTGACCATTATTGTCTTTATGATGGGATTGGCGTTTGTAATCTTTGGTCTGTACATTGGACAGGAACACAAACTTTCTGTCTTTACGAAAAGACTCTACCTAATTGCTTATTTTGCACTTATTGTTCCTATCACGGTTATACTCGTACGATATATAGCTAATGCTCTGTTATCTGGCACATTAAACGATCCAGTTCTATATGTTGCGTTCTTGCTTCTTATTCCTGTTACGGCCTCGTACGTCCTAATGATAGTCAAAAGCAGACATGACGTTGTCGGGCGTTCTTGAGCCACAGCCTAAAAATAAGACTGGTCTAGTCCTATTGTTTTAGTTTACTTTTGGGTATCAACTATCCCAGGTAGTGGTGTGATCTCACCCTTTGCCAGGCGCATCTTAAGTATTGATTCAGGGTTGCTTTCGGTAAATCAATTCTTGGTTGATTCGTCCTGAGACTTACGGCATCATAGTCATCATTTTGGCCACTAATAGTAATGATATTTCCAGTAGGAACCAATGTATTTCCAATAATACTGATGGAAATGGCTTTCTTGATTGATGGTAACTGTAGACTCGTTCATGGATTTGGAGACAAAGAAAGCGTTGGATGGTCAAGAGGATTTCGTATTGATGTAGGCATTTAGATGATTGTGGCTGGAATACCTGGAAGAAGAGTAGGGATACGGTCGTAATGTCGACGTAACTAATTAATTTATTCTACAGTTTAACACAACATTTTTTATCTTGGAAGCGTCTGCTACCTTAACAGCATGTCCAGTATTAAGAAGAAAACAGATATTCCAGAGAAGGAACGCGCCTTTGTGTTCGCAGGAGGTGGTTCACTAGGTGCATATGAAGCAGGTGCTTATAAATCGATGTGTGAATTTATTAAAAAAGGGGGATGAAGCCCAAGGAATAAAGGGCAAGGCAGTATTTGATATTATTGCTGGAACTTCCATTGGTGCCATGAATGCTGCAGTTCTGGTGAGCTATGTTGTAGAGAATGGAACTTATGAAGGATCTGCTCAGAGACTTGCCGATTTTTGGGAATATTTATGCGCAGATTCGATGATTGAATCCAATCCATTTTTCAGATCCTGGTGGGATTACTGGCATTTGATTACCAAAGACTCTGCAGTGACAAGAGGTTTCTTCATCCATTCAATACATGGTTCCAATATAGTAACGAGCCACTAAAACGCAGTTTAGAGCGGTTTGTGAGATTTCCGATCTCTACCAATTATGAAGATGATCAGCCAAGGCTGATATTGACTGCAGTAGACGTTGCTGAAGGGATACCTGTGACGTTTGATAGCTATCCTAAGGAAGATGGCCACAGTTATACCGGATATGGAAGATTTATCAGTCATGATGGTAAGGATATAGGTTTTGAGCATGTAATCAGATACGATGACGGAATCACAGCCGATCAAGTTATGGCAAGCGGATCACTTCCTATCAACTTTGATTATACAAAGATAGAGGTTGAAAGCTATAACTACGATCACTCCAGTAGTAAAGACAATGGTGGGAACAAAACTCGTGGTGATAATGGTGCTACCAACATTGGTGATACCGATTCGCTTTACATAAAAGAAATCCGACGCTTTTGGGACGGAGGACTTATGACTAATACTCCATTAACGCAGTTGGTCCTGCTACACAGATATTTCTGGTACCGTGTTAAAGGGATAAAAGATAACGTTCCCAAGCTAATAATAGGAATAGTAAACCTTCATCCTACTGCACAACCAGAAATCCCAGATGACTATGACGGCGCGCTAAACAGAAAGAGTGACATAAGCTTCTCGGACCGTTCTCACCAAGAAGAAGCTATACTGATGCTGATATCTGATTATGTCAGACTGATAAAATCTTTGATAAATCTGGCCAAAGAAGAGGGAATAAAAGAAGAGCGCATCAACAATCTCTTGGATCAACCAACAAGAATGCGTGGTTGGTTATATCAACCTAAAAAGATTAGGGATTCTGTAGAAGGTCGATTTGAAATAGACGAAGTAATACGGATAGAGCGAAGAAACGATCCGCATACCATTTCAGATAAAATATTTGATTTCTCAAGGGGAACGATTAAGGGTCTGCT
>JAATVS010000173.1 GCA_014523695.1 Nitrososphaerales archaeon TH5895 | reverse complement strand
TTACAAATGATAAAGTAATAAGTATATGGCTTGATCCTACCAAGATCGATAATCACTACGGAGACACTCCGGTTTATGGCATGGCACTGGAAAAAATGCACTAGCCTTCACCTATTATTTAATATCCAGTGCAACAGCAATGATGTTGGGGCTTTGATATTGTACTAAGGAACAGGAACAGGTAATGATACGCCAGTTCCAATAATTTGTATTGACCTGGAATTTGGGGGGACATAAAATGAAATTTCTATATCGCTTTCTCCTTGTGGACTCATACTTGAAGCCAAAGCGCTTTCTTCGTTGTACGTCGTAGGCTTTCCATCAATTAACAATTCGAATTCCGAATTATTTTGTGGTTGTAGCGACTGATCGTCTCCAATTAGACCGAGCATTGCCTGTGGGATAGATAATGTAACCTGTCCTCCATCGGGTGCACTTACACTCATGCTCAAGCTTTTATTGCCTGCATCCATATATGGCTCTGAAATCTGAACATCCTGACCATGTGCGGTAATATATCCAATTACACCTGCAAACGGCGAAAGTACAAGCCCGCTAACATTTCCTCCAAACATTATTACAGGCATTGTAACTGAGATGGATTCCGGCCCCATTACATAGATTTTATCATTATATTGTGTCGAAGCATAGAGCTTGTGAGTATTAGGATCTACCGCTAAATCCTGTGGTATTAAACCTGTATCTATTGTAGTCAGTATCGAATTAGTTTTTCCATCGATTTTCAAAACCTTGCCTTGCTCCATGTACGAAGTGTAGATGGTATGCTCCCGGTCATCGACCGTAATTGCTTGAGCAGGCGCAGCTATAGGGATCTTGGCAACAACATCTTGATCGATAAGATCCAGAACAGTGATAAAGCTACTACCTCTGTTTGTAACATATGCATAATGCTCTCGACTATCTATGTCCATTCCCCATGGTGCAGTCCCAGTTTCTATTATTTTTTCAATTTTATTGGTATCAGCTGAAATAAATGAAACCTTATTCCCTGCCAAACTTGCTACAAGCACTGTATTGGTTATAGGATCTACCTTCACCGTAATTGGATGCGCGGGCAACCCTGATATTGTGCCTACAACTGAGTCGGTTTTTGTATCCACTATCACTAATTGATTTGCATTATAATTTGCTACGTAAAGTAACTGGTTATTGGGATTATAGTCCATAGACCATCCTCCTGTAAGAAGTGTAACAGAATCAAGTAATCTGTCACCAAGAGGAGGCGGTAAAGTACGCTGTGCATTGGGAAGTTCAATGGATTTGAGAAGGGCTCCAGATTGTAGATCATACACTCCCAGCTGTCCTCCTTCAAATGGAGCAGCATAGACTTTATTTTTCTCTGGCATTGTTTCGACTTCAAAAACACCCCCAACGGCTGACGTTGTATTTATGTTCTTTGTAATATTATCTGTTAAGGTATCAATTATTGAGACCAGAGGTTTCCCCAAAATCGAGACTGAAAGTAGAGATCTTGCTTGTGCATCGGGAATCATTATAGTAGTATTGCCACCGCTCAGTTCTATGGTATCACTGCTGCTATCACTAATTGAAAGTCTCATAGGCCTACTTGGAACGTCTATTTCATCTAGCACATGATGACCACTCACAAACTGAGTCGTAGTAGTGAGACATCCGAATGTGATAGCAATGAGTGCTACTAAAATAATAATTGGCAATATTACAGAATGAGTACGATACAATGATGAATATAGTTTGCTAGATGTACTAATAATTACTGCTGCTGCAGAAACCATTTTCCTCAAATATAAAACAGAGTAAGTAGGTAATTAAACATATTGTATGACACAAGTCCAGCTAGTTCATAGTTTTGCCACAAATAGTGGTAACAGTTCCATTACCTCACCATTATTCCAAGAACATCAACTGCTCTGGTATGTCGACCATTAAGCAAATGACGGAAGAAGAGACAACAATAGTGGGTGGTTTGCATCTTGTCTGCACGTTATACGATCAGCTTTGCTGTCTGTGAAGCAGCAATATTAATTGGTTCCCATACAGGCGAGACCGGAGGAACATAGCAAGCATCATAATTTGCTAAATCATCTACAGTCGCTCTTGTCAGCAGCGCGAAGGCTATCAAATCGATCCTACCTTTAACCGCTTCTCCCCCAATGATCTGAGCTCCAAATATTCTACGACTTTTTTTATCAGCTACTAATTTTATTATTATTGATTTTTTGTCAGGATAATAGCCAGCCCTAGTGACACTTTTTATTTCTTTTTCCACAGGATCAAAGCCATTTTCCAGTGCTTCTTTTTTATCAAGACCTGTTTTTCCTACAAGCAGATCAAATGTTTTGGTTATTACACTTCCAGCTACTCCCTTAAATTCAGCATTACCTCCCGATGAGGGTACTGAATCGGGCGGTGGTTCTGACGGGGAGGGGGCATAAGAAGAATGAAAAAATGTGGAATAAATATCTAGTTACACACACTATCACAATAATAATGTGATAGAGTACGGTATTATTGTACAATCAGGATTCTATAAACTGAAACATTTTTTTTACGTAGTATATCTCTGCTAATGGTAATGAGCCACTTTACCTACTGGAATCTAACCCCCTTGGGCCCACCTTAAAGTGTTATCAAGTTACCGAAAGTTGAT
>JAATVS010000172.1 GCA_014523695.1 Nitrososphaerales archaeon TH5895 | reverse complement strand
TCCCTCTGCTAATTACATGTAAATCCTGTTTTGAACCGTAACGTCCTTCGTAATCGAATATTGCTGATATGTCCGATTTGGAAAATACAGGAACGTCATCATTATTTGAATTTCTTACTTTTAGTCGAAATAGATTATCATCTTTGAAAATTTCTACCGTAATAGTAGTATCGGTAGCTCCTTTGTAGAATTCCCACAGAAAGTCAGCAGCGTTGTCTAATAGCTCTCTGATGCAGACTAGATACCAGTCCCGTTTATTTGAATATCCTGTTCTTAAAATGACACCGTCTACAGTAACGTAATCCATGCTATGCTTTCTAGATGTAGAAAAATCAGTTGTGGTAGTGCTTTTCTTTTTAATTGTCATTCTTCTCTTAAATACCAAGGGGCCTGAAATTACACCATTTCTAACCGTTAGACACTCTATGTAAACGTTATATTTATTAGTATATTAATCATCTAAAATGTTATTGCCGCAGCCTGGTCAAAAAACCGTAACAGTAAGTGGAAATGCTCTAACACAGTTGGAGGCTAATTATAGAGTTGAAAAGGTCAAGCGACCGAACCTCTCCTTTGCGACATTCATTTCAGAATCAGCATTAATAGAATTGGAACGTCGCAAGATTCTCAAGGAAGCAAGGTTCATCTCGCTTGTAAGCTTTGGAGATGACACGGTCATTCTTAAAGATGTGAGAAAGGATGGAAGATTAATCGAAGTTCAAATACGCAATAGGAAATTAAAATGTATTTCGGAAGATAAATTTGACTGCATACATGTGGGATTTGCTCTGGCACTTCCGGAACTGAGGAAGCAATTGACTGAAAAAGAATCGATATGAACATAACGAGAACCATCGAAATTTTACTTATCTAATGACGGTCTTTTCCATTTTCAGCTTTTCGATCTCTTTCACAAGGTTGATAACCTGATCCGACAAAGCCGCTATCGCATCTGTATTTGACGAACTTCCTTGAGTCAATACAGCGATTTCCTGTTCCTTTTCATATAACTGGGATTTTATTAAAGCGTCTTTATCTTTAGATTGCTCTAGAACTTGTTCGATCTGCATTTGTAGTTTATTCTCTGTGCCAATGGTAAGGAAGGGAATCGCCTTCAAGAAATCATCAAGTAGCTCATTCTCTGTGGCCCTGTAGTAGGAATCTGAGATGCCAATCGAATGACCCATTAATTTCTCTATATTGATGCCTTTCATCCCCGCTATTTCACAACGAGTTTTGAACCACTTTCTTAGCCCATGGTCTGTTTGAAATTCGTACCTGTTCCTTTTCAAATTTGATTTCTTTCTGATTCCTTGTGTCCACAATGCGTCTTCGATCAGTCTCTTTACACCTGATGATTTGAGCTTCTTTGGAGCCTTTATCGTTCCATGATGATAATGTCCTAGTTTAGTGTTCTATAGCTGTCTCATTACCCAGGTGTTATCATTAATTTTTTCACCGCAGTCCTGCCGATACTCGATCCATCTTTCAAGATGAAGATACGCTTCGGCAGTCATAAACGAAAAATACTCCTCGTCGTCACCATGATAAACGACTATCTTTGCGGCTATGATTCTCCCTTCTTTCTTGACAGGTTTTACGTGCCCCCATCGCAAATAGTCCCAAGCACCAAGTCTAATTCCTGATGAAGCCATTGTGGAAACGATTCCCTTTATTCTTCTGTCTGGATAGTCCCAGATGCTTCGAATTTCTTCTAAGGTGGGAGCACGGTCATCGGCAAACCTTCTAATTTTGGGAAGGCCACGATTGATTTTCTTCCAGGCAACTGGAATATCGCACATTTCACAAAATAATTTTATGGCCTTTACGAAATTTCGAAGGGTTGATGCTGTAATCTCTTCTCTATCAACTCGCTCCCGTTGGTACTGCATGAACCTTATTATAGAATGAAATGCCCAACTTGGATCTTTTAACCCCTTTGCAGCAAATTCGTTGCATCTTTCTTCCATTGTTCTATCGGGTAACAAGTTAAGATGATTGAAGAAGGCTCGAAGACGCCTAAGATAGTAATTTCTTGTAATGTCCGATCTGATGGCATAAAGGAATAGTGAGTATGGGTCAGATTCTTCCCCACTCCTTTCATTTCGATTCTCGATTTGCATCCGCTATTTTCACTCTTTTTGTCTGAGTGAATCCTATTTGAGAACTAATATCACAATGGGGCCAGTGG
>JAATVS010000171.1 GCA_014523695.1 Nitrososphaerales archaeon TH5895 | reverse complement strand
CCAGATACCCAATCGTCCAGGAGCATCCACTTCACCCCAGACCTTTATACCTTGAAATGTACCAACAACACTGCGTTTTGATTTAAAATCAGGATCAATGGGACCTTCAACTTTAGAGTAACTTGTTCCATCCCCTGTCAACGAAATGGTCGTATTTCCACTGCCCGCCACGCCCATTTGCGGAGAAGGTGGTGCCTCCAACTGCTTCTGTTCAGAGCCTGCAATAGGCTGCACTTTGGATTCAGAGATCTGAGGTGAAGTCTCAGTGCTAGGCGGTCCAGCAAGTCTATCCTTGGGGCTTCTTGCGAGTGGAGAAAGGTCTTGTAATTTTTTTACTGCATCCTCAAATGATAGTTTATTGGCTTTCTGGTAGTGAGCAATTAGTTTGTCGCCTATCTTGGTGTTGAGCAAAATGGTATCTATGATCATCTTGGCGTTCTGGTCGGCCTTCGTCCTGTAGTTCTTTATCCAGTAATGATCACCAAAATACTCTAATGGTTTAATCTGGTAAATAATATCTACAACTTCTCCTGTCACAATCTCTACCGTAATCGAAAGATTTGCCTTAAGGCGCTTTTGTTCCATTTCATCAAACTCCTCCTCATTCCATTTGTAAGCGATGTATATCCTGTCAGCATAAGTATCTACAGTAAATCCTAATTTTTTCATTTCATTTGCTACCTGAGTGATCTCTGCATTGCTAGTGAGATCGATCGGGATTCTATACAAACCCAGCCGCGACGCATGCAATGGATACACGCCTCTCTTAGCCACCTCCGAGAGCATTACCCAAACACGGTCAGTTAGAAGTGTAGACATAGCTATTGCTACAAACAGTTTAAGAGGCGAGAGCCTAAAAGGCTTTCGTTTTAATTCTATATCGTGATGATCACATCAAATGCTTCTGATACATTTCACACATACGAATTGTCTGTTGTAGGAAATCAGACTGATCAGATGGGTCAGGGGGAATCCGTTTCATGATATGTTCTTGCATCATCCGTGTTTCTTGAAAGTATTGTGGATTTTTGGCATACCAATTTGTTGGTGTATCGAACATTCTTGGAGGGGTCCAAAGCTCGACTTCAATCCTCTTGTTGGCATGAATATACTCAAATAAATGAATTCAGCAATATTCAACGTGCCGTTTACTCTTAAGAATCAAAAACACACTCATTTGTTCGTTTTGCGACGGAGGGAAGTAGTAGTACCGGAGTTAGAATTCGCTCTCAAATTCGATATCGCTAGAGATTCTAGAACCTAACAATCCCAACCAGTATTCAGCCCTGTAGGCTACCATTTCTCGATAGGATACCCGGAATAAGAAGCAATTAAATTAAGAAAACATGCGTCACTGATTCCTTCTAAAGGATTAAATTATCATACCTCTATGAGCGTAATGGATTAAGGGGCCGGTAGTTTAGTCTGGTAGAATACCTGCCTTGCATACCTGGAAATAGGTAGAGGAGACGTAGGTGGTCGTGGGTTCGAATCCCACCCGGTCCACTATAATTGAGTAAAGTTATGTCAGGTGTTGCCATTCGCACTCGCCTGGCTTATTGAATACCAAGAGCCTTTTAACTAAAAGATTTTCACACTCACCAGGTCTGTTGCAATGAATCACATTATTTGAATGGTGTTTATGTCCATTCAAAAAGAAAGAAATAAAAATTCAGATTTCGCAATTGTTAGGAGCTTTATACTCTATACCTTTCGAGTTCATCAAGGGTGTTTCTTATGAACACCTCAGCACCATTAAATCCTTCTACCTGGGTTTTGGGTAAATTATACTCTCGACGGTCACCTTGCGTTGTGATTACTACAATATCTCCCAGTATCGCGTCTACGTTTCCTGCATCTTGGCCATCCTTGGATCTTACATTTTTGTGTACAATTGCTTCCCAATTGACGACAGCATCAGACAATTATTGTCAAGTACTATAGTACATAATGAAGTATTTAAGAATTTGGTGCGGACAAAAAAAGTATCACTGATGTATATTATAGTTGCTAAAGGGGCACGAATTGCTGCATGCCAGAAGAGTGTGGAATTAGCTTGATATTGATAGCATATTGATGATTATTGGCGGTGAACTCTATTTGTTTTAACCTTGCTGCGGAGTTACTTATCTAACACCACTAATTTGATGGCAAACATGAATTGAAATGGTTCCAAGATATTGTTCTCCTACTTAACCTTACCAAATCCCTCTCCTTGATCTTCTTTGAATCTTTCCAGTTCCCGCTTCTGAACCTTAAGCGAAACCGAATGACCATCGAATCCTTCAACTATATGTTTTGGAATTCTATAATGTGTTCGTGCACCTTCAGTAGATACAAGGATGTTTGTGTCATCAACGGCATCCACGTTCCCTACTAGGTCCCCCTCGCTGGATGTAACAAGCTTACCGTCGCCTCCCAATCATATATTTCTGGAGACATTGTTGACAGTATTATTCGGACGAGTAATTAGGTCTTTCCATGCCCAATAGGATCAGTCAAACGTCGTCTTCTCTTCTTAGTCCTTCTCCTCATCTAAACTGGGAGTGAGCCCTAGGCGACCTACGCACGCATAATAACAAAGACCTATTTGAATTAAAATGAATAAAAACATGGATGTTGCTGCTCACTCCTATGGATTTCTTAATTATTATCCTTGCTTTATCTGATGCCATAATTTTGGCGTATCTTTGTCAGCATTGCAATTAACGCATCAAAATCCTTATCGTCAAGTGTCTCTACTCTCTCTATTTGATCCTTAATCAATTCTTTGGTCTTTGTAGGAAGATCATTTCGACTTTGTTCGATTTTTTTTTCCTTTGCGGATCGCTGATTCAACTTGAACTCAATAAGTTTTGACCCGAGTGCAGTTATGAATGTGGCAAGAATTCCAATTCCTGCAAACATCACGAAAATTCCAATTATCCTCCCCTCTGGGGTAACAGGATACACATCACCATAACCGACTGTGCTAACGGTCTGTATTGCCCACCAAAACGCATCAGATAGACTTTTTATATTAGCTCCTGCATATTCGGCTTCCGTAAGATAAACTCCAAGCGCTCCGAACACTATTGTTATGATCGAGAAAGCCGACAGTAACACAAATCGACTTCCCTGAATCAACGTAAGAATATAATAAAGCCTAACAAGCCTGAAAAATGCAATAGCCCTGAATTGTACTACTACTTGACCAGCGAGCGTTGATGTATCTGCCGAAGCATAGAGTATCAACGGTAGCATTGCCGGAATTTCATACCAATGTTTCATGATATATCGACTCCTCTTGGATGATCTTCGTACCCTAAAAGCGTAATCAGTCGCCAATACAATGACAACAACAAGATCAAAAATGTAAATGAATGTCTTTTGTTCAGCATTCAAAGGAAAAAAGATATCAATTAGGATTACAACTAGTGAGACAACAGTTAATAATGCAATAACTATCTCAATTAACTCTAGCCTTAAATTCAGCATTTTCCTAGGACTGATATATTTGAACTTGATAGTAGAAAACAAAAGTCTACTAAAATTGATAAACAAGACAAGTTAACGGAACTATACTAATTCACGTTATTGAAAATTCAAGGAAGCCTCTGAACTTGCAAAATATTGTTCAAAATTAAGAGGGATAAAAGAACCGAACAAGAATTGTTGTGAGGAGCAGATAAGAATACGATATTTAAGAATTATTGGTGATAGAGAATAGAAGTGTGGATGTTGCGTATTGGGTAATTGAGGGGGTAGTAGGGTTCATCTCTCTTGACGACTTTATGTTGCGCAATTGTTTTGACATGAATCTTGACATCGGGGTTTTCTATTCTAACCAATCATATGATATTGATTCTGTGTTTGTTGCTTGATGTCTCGGTACCTATATGTCTATATCCATGTCTGCGTGGACATGTGTGAGTACAAAAATACTCCAGATTCACTAGATTCAATTTTAGTTGTTTTTATTAGAAATTGTAAATATTCATGGTTGGTTATGATAGTATGAATATGCGACTTATTTGCGCTTGTACAGCCTCTCGAAGTTTAATGACAGCATCTTTGATCCTTTATGTCCTCCTGTCTTCAATCGCTCTTGGCACTACGGAAAGCCAGAGCAAACCGGATTACAACGAAAAATTGACGCATGAAGGAAAGAATGACCGATACCCGACAAGCTCTAATGAAGGGAAGGCGGGAAATGGAATAGGAATACAAGGGGATCAGATTATCTACTGTGAAGGAGATTTAAGTTCATGTCACAACGTCCTTACAAATATTATCTGTTCTAATGTAAAGTACTGCATTGTCGGAGACGTAACGCCATTCGTTATGTCAAATCCGCTCTAGAATTGATTTCTTTTGAAGTCTAAAACATAATTCGAGTTCCTGTCTTTTGGTAGTAAGATAGCATGTCCACTTTTCCTATGATAGCGGAATTACAAAAGGTCTTGTCAACGATGGTAATATCCACGGATCTGGCTCCTATCAATTCAATCAGGCAAGTGTGTGGTGTTGACGTGTCATATTATATGAATTTGGCATTTTCTTCAGTGGTTAACATGGATCGATATTCCTTTGATAGTATCGAAATAAAGGAGTCTCGATCTTCCGTGGAATTTCCGTATATTTCAGGATTTTTCATGCTAAGGGAAGCAAGCCCAATCTTTACAGCTCTCAAGAAACTAAAATCCTTCTTCGATGTGCTTATTGTAAACGGCCACGGCGTTCTTCATCCTCGACGAATGGGCCTTGCGTCATTTATAGGTCTCTTAGTAGACAAGCCGACAATTGGAATAGCAAAACGACTATTGTGTGGGATAGAAGATGTTGATAACTATATATCCATTGACCATGATATTTGCGGGAAGAAAATAACCGGAAACGGAAACAGTCACGTTTACGTTAGTGTTGGGCACAAGATAAGTTTGGAGACATCGATAAATCTTGTCATGGAACTATTCAGAGATGAAGGCAGATTTCCTGAACCACTCAAGACTGCTGACCTTATGTCGAAGAAAGCCAGACATTTATACATGTCACAGTGGAAAAAATAAGTTCTTCCAGAAAGGTTAATTTGGGCTTTTTCTATTATAAATAAGGATTGTCTTTCTTCGGAAACACATCGGGTGACAGCGTAGACAAAACCAAATATGAGCATTTGACGATGAGTATTAAGCAGACCGTTCTAGAAAAGGCTCACCATCGATGTCAGACCTGCAATATCAGATTTCACGGAAGCACGCAGACTTTTTTCGAACATATCAACGGCTCCAGGAAGGATAACAGGCCTGGGAATTTGCGTGCTTTGTGTCCCAAGTGTTTCAAGAAGGTAGAAAAAAAGGAGAACAAGAAAGGCCTCTTAGACAGCCTATTTGGTAAACTGAAATCATAGATTAGAATTCAAAAATGCGGCCCTATGCTCTTCAGAGCAAAATTGCTCGATTCTGGACACACCACGGTTAGAATCCCCCTCGACATGTGGCCAGCCTTTCCCCTTAAAACTTCTCCCACAGTAGGCACAGACGTTATCCATGGCCATTGGCCCTTCAACTAGAAAGGTTCATATGAATTTTTATTTGCGGTACATCGAATCTTTTCTGGTGATAGTGGACCTGTCAGCAATAATCGCCCCTTCACAAAGCTATTCTTATATTAAGTTCTCACATAATTATCTGGAATGATTTTTCAGCAGTTGATTTGTGATGATTGTAAAAAGGTAATATTGGAAAAACCCGGTAAGGATTCTTTGGAGACTGGACGGTTCCCTATCTCGACTGAAGAAGCTTCGGTCATTGACGCACATCATAGAGGTCATCAATGTCATATTGAGGCTGTGGAAAGAGAATGATATTGGTGAAGAATTCGAAAATCTGCGGAAAGACAATAAGAATTCGCCATCTTTAGACTTCTCCAATCCTTGGGAGGATTATTGACCTGTTAAGCGAGAATAGACATTCTTGATTTCTTCGTAGAAAGGCAAGTTCATACGCACACGAGGAATTTGTCGAATCCTACAGACATATTGTTGCAAAAGAAACTACAATAAAGGGGTGGTCTAATGGTACTTTGTTATAAGATTAGTATTGCTCAAGAAATTCAAATGCGTAGAGGGTTGCTCTGATTGTTGTATAAATAGAGAGTATTTTCCTTCCAAGGAGTTCGGGAAGATAGGGGTTCTATTGCTGCCCAAGGAAAAGAAAATGATTGAGCAGCAAGCAGAGACAATGAATGTGAACGTCAAGATTTTACCAAGAATTGGAGTGGGTACGAGTAGCAATGGTTCAAGTCCTAAAAGCATCCTTTTGTATCAGCTAATGGGAATAGATAGAGACGGTAATACTTGTCCTTTCCTCGGAACTGATGGGCAGGAGCGATCCCCTCATGGCGGAGCACCCTGCACTATTTATGATAAAAGACCCGCTGCTTGTAAGGCCTATCCCCTTGTTAGTATCGATCCCACCATTTCTACGTTGGACAGCAAATGTAGTTATTGCGTTTCGACCAAGGATAATATGGTCTGCAATTTGGGTTTGAGCAATGAAATAAAGGCATTGAGTGAGATAATGATCTCGACCTGCATAGACGAAGGCACCCAACTTTGGAGATATGCCACAAATGTTGGTGATTCTAGCGATGGAAAGATGCTGCCTGAAGGATGGATAAAAGTTCAAGCCACCTGAAATATATTCATATAAAGATACAGCAAAAGGTGAAGAGACTCTACCGGAAGGATGTAATGTCGTAAAGATTAGTCGTTATAGTGCAATTGCCTATCTGAATACTGACTAACCGAATACTGACAAATTCCTACACGTCAATCAATTGGTGAGGATCAAGGTTAATCAGGCCACCTGCTTCAATAATTCTTGCAATTAAGGCGGGAAATGGTTTAGTGTCATAAGCTTTCCTACCCTGTGTGACATTCACCAGTTTGCTGTTCAGTATATCCACGATAATTCTGTCTCCATTTTCGATCTGTCGACACGTTTCCTCTTCCACTTCGATGGGAAGCAAATACCCGCCATCGACTGAGTTTCTGTAAAAGATCCTTGCGAATGAGGGTGCTATGATCGCCTTTATACCAGAATTGGCCAAAGCGATGGGAGCATGCTCTCTGCTTGATCCGCATCCAAAGTTCCTCCCGCAAAGCAAAAAGTCACCTTCACTAACTTTTTGAGAAAATTCGACATCGATACCCTCCATCGCATGTTTTGCAAGTTCTTTATGATCGTGAATTTTAAGATACTGACCAGGAATGATCACATCGGTGTCGATGTTTTCTCGATAATATTTATGGACTACTCCCTCTAATTGATTCATGTCGTGATGTCCCTTGGGTCAGTTATCTTTCCGCTTATTGCCGATGCAGCGACCACCAGCGGAGACGCTAGAAAAGTTTTTGATTCTATATCACCCATCCGCCCCGGAAAATTCCTATTCGTGGTACTGATGCAAATCTCCTTCGGGCCCAAAACTCCCATATGGGCTCCGCAACAAGCCCCACAGGTAGGAGGCCCAACAACACAGCCAGCATCAACAAAGATGTTTACAAGTCCCTCATGAAGTGCAGAAATATAGATTGATTGTGCAGCAGGTAACACTTCAGTTCGAACTTTCACCTTTCTGCCTTTGAAGAGTCGTGATGCAGCTCGAAGATCCTCAAGTTTGGCCCCAGTGCAAGAGCCAATATATGCCTTGTCAATCTCTACACCTTGAACCTCTCGCACACCACAAGTATTGGACGGTGAAAATGGTCTGGCTACAATAGGGTCCATTTCATCAAGTTCGTAATGGTGGATATCTAAATAATTAGCATCTTCATCGCCCAAAACACATTGAAACGGAACTTCTGTTCTCTCCTTGAGATAGCTCTCGGTAATTGAATCTGGTTCTATTATCCCGTTCTTAGCACCTGCCTCTGTGGTCATATTCGTAAGAGTAAGTCGTTCTTCCATACTCATCTGGTCTATTCCTTCGCCAGAAAACTGCATGCACTTGTAATTTCCACCCTCTGTTCCTATATCACCTATTATCCGCAAAATGACATCCTTTGCCATCACATAACTTGGCAACTTACCGTGTAATTTGAAAAGAATCGTCTCTGGTACCTTGAACCAGATTAGCCCATGGTGTAGTACATACGCAATGTCGGTGTGACCAAGGCCAGCGGCGAAGGCCCCTAGCGCTCCAGTGGTGTTAGTATGCGAATCACCGCCTACGTAGACTTCTCCGGGGAGAACCAACGCTTCTTCGTGAGAGAGAGTATGACAAATGCCGTATTGACCCAATCCATATTTGAAATGTTTTTTGATACCAAACCTTTTCGTCCAATTACTGAGTGTGATGATATTTTTTGCAGATATCTTGTCAGATGCGGGCACAAAATGATCCTCTGTAACCCATACCTTATCAGGGTCCCAGACCCGTTCCAAATTTGTCCCTCTCTTTTTCCACTCTTCCAATACTTTAATTACACCGGGCCCTGAGACGTCGTGCATCATCAACTTATCTACTTTAGCAAATACAACGTCCCCAGGTGCTACGGAAGCTTTTCCGGCTGCCCTTGCCAATATTTTTTCAGTTAGGGTCATTCCCACTTCGAAGTCACCTGAGATGGATTCTTATTAGAATCGTCATTAAAACCTTCTGCGGATTGACCAACACAAGTATTCAGAGCTTAGAACGTAACAAGGTAGCTTCGAGATTTGAGGTTTTTGCATTAAGACTTCCGCCAAGGATTCGACCATTTGATCTTTATGAAGCCATTATAAAAACAAATTTTCGGTTTAAGCAAAATGATATTGTAATAGTTTCGAGTAAATTTGTTTCTATAAGCGAAGGCGCAGTCGTTCAGATCGGCAAGATTAGAGTATCCCGTAAGGCCAAGTTAACTGCGAAGAAATTCAAAATGGATGAGAAACTGACCGAACTGGTCTTAAGGGAGGCTGATCAGGTTTACGGGGGAATTCCTGGATTCTTGTTGTGCAAGAAGAACGGGATGTTATGTCCTAACGCTGGGATCGATAAATCCAATATCCCGAGAGGCTATGCAGTATTGTATCCCCAACTGCCTTTTGAATCCGCCGACAAACTTAGACTGAATTTTATTAATAATAATCAACTCAAGATATTTGTTGTTTTTTCAGATAGTCGCCTTATGCCTGGAAGATTGGGCACAACAGGGATCGCCATCGCTGTTTCAGGTTTTAAGCCAGTGATAGATCATCGAGGCGAGCAAGATCTATTTGGAAACATTTTGAGAGTGACTATGAGAGCAGTAGCGGATGGTTTGGCCTCCATGGGAGTCGCTCTAATGGGCGAAGGTCGTGAATCAACGCCCGTTGTAGTTGTGAGAGGATTCGAAGTCAACGAAGAAGATAGGAAAATGAATTGGCAAGATCTAGCTATAGATCCTCTAGAAGATATCTATATGAGATCTTTCAAGTCGAAATAAATCTTTGATTAGAGTGATTCCAATAACACAGTTTTAATAATCCATAGTGAATTATGAAGTTATCAACGCAAATGTCTGAATTTCTTACAAGCTATCCCCGCCGAATGAATGTTGTTAAAGGTTTGCAAGACTTGATCAGGCATGAGGAAATAGAGCTTGATCAGTTGTACATCGCAGTTAGAATGAAAAAGGATGACATAATACGAACGCTCACTTCCGAGGGCTTCAAGAAAGTGAAACTAGAGAATAAGATGACTTCTCAAATTGGCAGTGGTTTTGCAAAGTCATTGTCCAAACCATGGGAGATGCATGTAAGGCTAGTCGATATTCATCAACAAGGCTTGATCGCCATTAGAGGCGAAGTTGAAGTCTCAAGAAGATATATTCAACATCTTACTTCGGTACGATGTCCTGTAATTTATGAGTTGGAATCCATATTGAAGAAACACAGCATCGAGTATAGAATTTGGAACTCAAAAGTTCGAGACTATATCTCTCAAATTATTGACGATCATCAAATAACACTGTTTGCTCCACGCTTGCCCGCGATGCCATGGAAGATAATGGGGTTCGTTGTTATGACCTTGGCAATGTGCACTACTCTGAAGTTTTTAGAAATATGGAAATGAATCTTTCTTTGAGGCCTTTATACATCTGATG
>JAATVS010000170.1 GCA_014523695.1 Nitrososphaerales archaeon TH5895 | reverse complement strand
TACTATCTCTGCACCTTTTTGCGTAAGAAATTTCCTAGTTTCCACTGGCTTAATACCCGATCCATAGACTCCCATGAATTCAATTTCAAGCCCCATCTCCTCTTTCGCCTTTCCAACCATAATTATATCCTCTACAGAATCACCTACGTATATAGCATGCTTAGCCCGCATTCGTTTCATTGCTTTCTTGATCCCGTAAGGATTAGGTTTTGCATTTTTTCTTGGTTCGTCTTCCAAAAATATACATGCCTCTCTGTTAAAAGTTGACAATACCTCTCGAAGAGAGTACTCAAAGGCCAATTTACTCCTACCTGAAACAACTCCTATCCTATCGTCAAATCTTTTGGACAGGAATCTTGTAGTACGTCTGTTAATCACAACCCTCTCATTATTGATTAGAGCATCACCAAAATAGTATTGAGGACAAATACCGTATCGTCGCTTAAATAATTCTGCTCCGTAAAAAACTTCATCAAATACTGTTGTCACCAGGCTCTCGCCAACAGGTCCAGGATAACTCAACTCATGTTTTATTTTCTCTATTGCAGTTCTAGAAAAGAGTGTCGATAGATACCTTTCTACAGAAATTATTCCTCCTGCATCAATTTTATTGGTTATATCAAAAAGAAGGCTTTCCAATTCTTTCGTACTCGTGCTCTGACTAACGAGTGAAGTAAGAATTAGGGCATAGGTGGTATCAGTATCGTTATTAAAACCTCCAGTTCTACGCATTCTAAGAAGGATGCTGTCTGAAACTGACTGGATTGGCTCGACACTACTTACTATGGCGAGAACTTGTTTAACTGTTTTTTTGATAGCAAGGTTATACGAAAGTCTAGTGTCTATTAGAACTCCATCGACATCAAAAAGAATGGCATCTATATCTTTTCTTGCAGAACTTTCGTCACCTTCATTAAAGAAACTTGGTGACTGAGACAGTTTATCCAACCTTTGACATGATGTTTCTAATCGAGCATATGAATTTATTATTCATTTCCTCAGTACCCACTGTAACCCTAAAGCATCCGCTATATCCACAAAAATCACCTAAAGCCTTAATTGATATCAATTCCTGGCATAGTCCTTCTTGAATTGAGTCGTATAAATCAAATGATTCAAAAAAGACAAAATTTGCATCCGATCGGAAAGGTTTAATTCCTTGCATTTTACTAAGATTTAGAAACATCTTATCTCTTTGTTGTCTGATTAGTTGAATTATCTCGAAAAAATATTGATAGAGGGATAAGGCTGACGTGCCTACTACAAGTGACAAGCTATTAATTGGATAAGGGGACTGGATCTGTGTTCTAAAAATCTCTGCCAAATTCTCTTGCGAGATTAGATACCCTATTCTAGCACCAGCTAATCCAAAGGCTTTTGACATAGTTCGAAGAACGATCAGATTATCATATTTAGTTACGAATTGGGATAAACTATAGTTCCCAAATTCTACATACGCTTCATCAACTATTATTAATTTGTCGTGTAGTGATTCAACAATGTCTAACATAGTCTCTCTGTCAAACTGATTTCCTGTAGGATTATTCGGGGAACAAATATAGACAATATTCGATTTCTTTGCACTGTTCATGAATCTTGAATACGGAATGCTATTATCCGTTTCATTCAAAGGAATACCTTCAATCGGTATGTCATGCAATTTGCATCGGTTTATGAAATATGAGAAAGTAGGTTCGACGATAGTGACATTAGCCCGTTTTCCTAGCGTCGATAACAGAGATTCTATGATTTGATCTGAACCGTTGCTAACAGCAATATGTTTCTTGTTCAAGTTCAGATAGCGTGATAACTGCTCGTAAAACCTTTCCAATTCTTCTCCGGGATAATATCTCAAGTCAGTCATGGATACTGCCTTAGACACAATATCATTAAGAAACTGTGTGGCCAGGGCAAGATTCTCATTGGCATCCATTTTTATAACTCTGTCATTACTTGCAGGTTTGATATATTCATCAAGTCTGGACAGTTCCAGCAGCCTTTTTGAAAGCCATTCTGACGTCATCTCAAAAACCTTCCTTCTACCGCTTTGTAATGATTAAATAACCCCTCTGCGGTCGTGATTTCCTTGACACAGGATTCAATCTTTTCTAGACCTCCTCGGTCTAATTCGATGCAACTTATCATCTTTAGAAAATCCAAGACAGATAATGCAGCTCGCGACTTAGCAAATCCTAACGTAGGTAATACATGATTTGAACCTAGACAATAGTCACTAGCTGCTGATGGAGTGTACTCTCCAATAAGAATGAGGCCTGCTGATCTTATTTTTTTAACGACTGAACTTGCGTTAACAGTCATTACCTCTAAATGTTCAGGTGCGAATTCATTTATGAACTCGATGGCATCAGATTCTCGTTTGCATACTGCAACAAAACCATTCTCCTTGAGACTTTCCGTAACTATATCATGTCTTTGAACACCCCCTTTGCTTCTGATAAGCTCATTGATCTCTTCCCTAACTCGCATTGCCATATGTCTAGATGTTGTAACCATCCCACAAAGTGTATCATTGCTATGCTCAGATTGAGAAATCAAATCAAGAGCCACGAGTCGGGGATTAGATTTTGAATCAGCGAATATCAATAATTCTGTAGGACCTGCGACCATATCTGTTGCAACCTTGTTAGATACCATACTCTTGGCAGCGGTTACAAAAATACCGCCAGGTCCCACAATCTTGTCCACCTTCTTAATACTTTTTGTTCCGAATGCTAGTGCGGCTATTCCCTGGGCTCCTCCAATTTTATAAATTTCTCGTACTCGACATATATCAGCAGCCACAAGAGTCAGAGGATCAATACTTCCATCCTTCTGAGGTGGAGTGAGCACTACCAATCTTTTTACTCCGGCAACATTTGCAGGAGTACAGCACATTAGTAAGGTACTAGGGTATCTAGCTTTTCCTCCGGGTACATAGCAGCCTACGCTTTCTACAGGTCTAAGTAGTCTCGTTACTTTCAGTCGGTCAAATCGTGATTCGATGTTTCTCAGATGATCAAGCAGATCTGATTCGCTTTTAATCAATCTCTGCCGCATCGCATGTATTGATCTCAATTGCATAGAGGTGACCTTTTTGAACGCAGACCTGATTTCGTCTTCAGACACTCTAAGCCTTTTCAATTCTACGCCTTCAAATTCTTGAGTATATTTAAGAAGTGCCCTGTCACCAGACTTTTCTACTGACGCTATGATAGTACTTGTTTTTTTCATGATATCTTCTGATAAGGTTATTCGTGCCTTCCTAAATTTTTCAACATCTAATCGCACATTTTTTACATCAACAATTCTCAACACCATCCCAGATCACTACTATTCTCGGACAATTTATGTTGCAGTTAAAGGGGAATGACACAGGAATATATCTTGTACGTCGAGGGGACCTTCAATAGATAATTCTGGTGGGGTAAAATTTCGACGTCCTATGTGGTAGGACTCTATTCAAATTAATAACAATACTCTAGGTTATGAGGGTGTCCTAACGTGGGTTTTAGCATACATTTAGCGAAACAAAATTATTATGTTGATATCGATTCTTTTCTAATCCGCCTGTTAACTGGTGTGTTGCATATCAATTTGCTCCTAAAGGTAATGATCACAGATAACAGGTTTTATTTCCATCAACGATGACAAAGCCCAGTGGAGGCATCACTTTGATAACCTCCAGTTTATCCATGATGATAGGAACACAAAAATGGATCAAATCCGATTATCGGTATAGTATCATGAACCGTTCTGTTCAAGTTAAAAGACAACGATTCTCTATGGCTTGGAAAGATGATCACTTTGAGGTTTTTTTTATGCACGGATCTGTACCTCATCTTTCTAAGATATGACTGTAATAGTCAGAAGGGATGAAGAATTCACTAATCTACTCAAACTAAATCTAAGATCTAGGTACGAGCAGAAAAGGCGTTCCGAAGACGAAGTACATGTTTCAGATATCATCCCTTCGTCCTGTATAAGAAAACAGTACTATTCTCGCAGATTCCCAGAAGTCGACACGATATCCGATGAATCTATATATCATTTTATCAGAGGAGAGTCTAGCGAATTTGTCATAACTCAACTAGCAAAAATAGGCGTATCCCAAGCGAATCTTGAATTCGAAGGAATACTGGCGCATCCGGATATAATGGCTAATGATTTAGTTGTAGAACTCAAAGACACTTTGAACTTCGGTAGATTGAACATGACTGATGAAAAGTTCAAGTCATATCTAAGACAGTTGTTATACTATCTTGTAATAACGGATGTCGAACGAGGGATCATTTCCATCAGGTATAACACGAAAGAACTGAGGTGGATAAAAAGTGATTCAAAGGGGGATTATTTTCTTCAGCCTCAAGATGGGAAAGGGCCATTCATAGAAAGTTGGAGTGTTCATCTGCCAAGAGATGATATTGTTAGAGAAATTTTAAGGAACGAAATGGTTAGAAGAAAAAATCTCTTCAGAAAGGC
>JAATVS010000169.1 GCA_014523695.1 Nitrososphaerales archaeon TH5895 | reverse complement strand
TTCATGGATGCCTACCTCAGGGGATACTATCATGCCAGCTTTGTCCATCTCAACAATATTTTCTAAAGTTCTGATTTGTTCGTGGTGTTTTGAGATTGTCTTCATTCTTGTTGGAATCACGAATTCTCTTTGCAGCAACTCGTAAGTTATTCTACTATCAATTAATCTGATCATCCCGTATCTTGAAGCTAATTTCAGAGCGAGATAACTGAATCTCGCTTTTTCCACTAATTCCAGAAGATGAATATCATAGATCGAATTGCGAGTGTAAATGACGACTTTCAGCTTGAGGAGTTCATTAAAGCTTTTATCATTATGAGAATCCAGTAAATTATAGTCTCCACAAAAGACAACTATGTCGGGATCGTTCTGAGAAATATATGAAATAAACGCTGGGTCGGATAAGTCGCGAACTGTAAGAGTTGCAGCTCGCTCGTCAGTTCTCACAACAAGCTTTAACGAGCCATTATTATCATTAGCAACTTCGCTCAAGACTTCGATATGCATAATAGAAAATGGAGGAGGAGCTATCTCATGACTGTCGTCTATTTTTGATATCGATAATAATCGTTCTGTATCATCCTCATATTCTATCTCGACTTTGCTAGTTGGCGGAATTCTTAGTTGAGTACAAATGAATTGTGTTACCTCCGATAGATCGATGTTATACGATGCCTTCACTCGGGGGTCACGTCCCAATGTCTGAACAAGATTTTTAAAGTCTTGTTGGGTATTGTCATCTAGGCTTATTCCGATTAAATTTGTCTTGGTCTTATCTTGAAGATCAACAAATTTTTCATCCCAAAATACTCGCTTTATTAATTGGTCATTTCTTGATAGTTGCTGAAAGAGATCTTCGCCGGCCATTCTAGATTTTGGTAATATATAGAAAATATGTTCATTCAGTCTTTGTTTGAAACTAATAACTTTACCATCAACTAGTTTTATGAGTATAACAATATCATTGCTAACGCTATCTTTTGATACATCCAATATCCATCCGACAGCGGTTTGATTGATCAAAAGAATGTGCACTAACTTGGTAGACTAAGATCGCTATTGGCCATTCTTAGTTTGTCCATGATCATCTTTATGGTATTCTCTAATTCGATAACTTTATCTGATAACTGTTTTATTTTTACATCTTTTTCCCTCATTTCTTTTGTGAGGGTCACAGTGAGTTTGCGGTTATGTATTGAAGCAACAAGATTGAGTTTATCGCAAACAGTCGGTAAGGTGGAGTTGCCCATTGCAGCTTGTTCTCGATTCCACGCGTCTTTTAATATTAAATCAAATGCGCTCTTATGACCTAGATCTACCATAGCCGCCTGAAGCTCAGATTTTAGCTCATCGATGGTTTCCTCATAGAGCTGCCTAAAAGACGGAGTTATTCGTCCCATATGAAATCATTAATCAAATATGAATAGCATCGGATTTTTTCGCTTGCCGATTCTCTTTGCGTAAATATTTGTAGATTTTGGAGTTAGTTGATATGGGTGTTTAGTCATAGTGGCTTTGTATGAGGCAGATGAACTGCCGCCGGAATTACTAGAAGCCGTATAATAATAGCCATTATTTATATTGGATTTCAAATTTACGAGTATATTCACAATATGTTTGAGATATGTACCACCTATTGGTTTGGGTATAACCCCACTGCTCGAAACTTTACAATATCCAGTTGCTACCAGTGTTACCTTATTTTTAACACAAGTTTGGTATAGAATACTCAAGACCTTTTTCAATCTGCCGCTGTCATCGTTTCTATTTGATGAGTCATAGCTAGCTTTGTTATCCATAATAATGAATTTAGTTAGATCTCTTATTGCTAGAAGTTTGATGTCAGAATTTGATTCTATTTGATCAGCTATCTCTTGCGCGATTGTCACCTGGTGTTCCAAGTTATAGGCAGTTTGAACGTAGAGATTTTTGAATACTATCTTTGGTTCGATCCCAGAATATTTCGAAATAGTAGCCATTTTTTCGGGGTTTAGAAGTTGATGTTTATTTTTATCTCCGTAATAATCGATGTTATTAAAGAGTATAGCCATTGACTCAAAGCCATGTTTTTTACCATTTTTTGGTAAGATACAGCCTACCAATAATCTGTTTAGCAGAGAATCGAGAATTTGCTGGTTTTCAGGTGTACTGTAAAATAAATAAAAAAGACCTTCCTGCATTCCATCTATTAGTGAGTCAAGCTCCGCTGATCCAGTTGACATCTTCTGTATAGTTTCATATTGGTTTAGCAAATCAAGAGCGCATTTCATTGCTGAATAGGCTTGAGGCATGGCAATCGAGTAGTTCGTAGATTGTGACATATTTTCACTCTAAGAAATGTGGATCTGGTTGGGGAAGAACCAGAGTTCATCATGGACAAACATGATCGAGCCTTTGGCATTGATATTTCTGCCATATAGCTTCTGCCTAGTTTCATCTAGTATTTGTC
>JAATVS010000168.1 GCA_014523695.1 Nitrososphaerales archaeon TH5895 | reverse complement strand
TCTAGACATCGTAATCCTCTGCAGACCGCAATAGAAACGGTTAATTCGGAACCAAAATCGTGTCTGACACGAGATTTAGAAAGTATTCGGCACATTCACGGAACACTAAGGATTTGAAACGGTAACGACTGGTAATGCCTTATTTATCACGCGCGCGCACAATAGTACGGAATAAACAAGAAAATATGTCAACAGGATCACTACGGCTTCTTGAAAGAAAAAAGATGAAGGCACTGAAGGTCCTAGAACTATTCGATCAAGGATATTCCTACCGAAAGATTGCAAAACTAGTTCATTTATCTCTAAGAGATGTTTCCAAGTTCATTAACCTGGCCGCGGATAAGACTAGAACTCCATCGACGGCTTCGATTCACGATCTAATAATCCTTGAATATCGTGTCTCCAATTATCGACACGAACTGAATGATCTTAGGTTAGAAAAGGAGAACCTCAAAAATGAAGTGAATGTTTTGCGCGCGCAAAAATCTGATTTACAAAATCAGTTAGGCGCGAAAAGATCAAAACTAGAAGCCGTGAAAAGGGATTTAGAATATGAAAGGTTTTCGAAGGAAATATTAGAATTTACACCTCGCAAATTACACGATACACTTTGAACAAATAAAGGGTGTCTATCATGGATTTTTCGCGCAGAAATATCCGTTCAGACTGACCCTTAAGTAGTTGTAATTCCCCATTGACAGGTAAGAAGATCATTTCTAATTCAAAATCATATCTAACTCAGTATTCGGACAATATTCATTAGAGATAGGAAAAAGAAAAGGCGCTTTTGGTAACATTTGGTAACGTCACTCAAGAGCCTTTCTTAGTTTCCCTCATAACTACAAGTACAAAGATTCCTGAGCCTAACGCAACCCATGCAATGGATTGAATTGCAATACTTAGGTTGAAAATGTCTGCAATGAAACCAATTTCTATCGCTCCAAATACAAATCCTAGATCCCTCCAGAACCTATATACACCCAACGATGTCGCTCTCCATTTTGGATTCGCAATATCACTTATTGCGGCAAGCAAGGTCGGACAAACAAGTGCCGTTCCTATTCCCAAGAGACATTCTAATGATCAGACCGGGGAAAAAATCCTGGGCAAATGAAACCATCCAGATGCCAAATGCCTGAACAAGCATCCCAGGGTAAATAAGCCTCTTCCTGCCTATAACATCACTTAGTGATCATGTACCTAGTTGTAAGAATCCCCAAATCCCAGGATGTAATGCCTTTAGTAAGGCAGTATCCATCACATTTATTCCAAATGGTTAATATTGATTTGCAGTGCATCATATCACTTCCAAGTCTTGAACTTATTGCTACATATAAGATGTTAAATGCCATGCCATAACACAACCATGTCAGTCAAAAGAATTTGACTCGAAGAGCCAAAGGGTTATGTTGATATCAGTCACCTATATTGAAAACATAGTCTGACAGCTCAATATGTACTACATTAGAAATTATTTATATCATAATATGTATCTATTAATGTATGTCATAATCATGAACAAGACCTTGAGCCACTTGAGTGTCATCACAGGATCTATAGTTGTATTAAATTTAATCATATACAACTACTCTTCCTCATCTTTAGAGAGAGATCTGTTTGCTCAAACACGTGGTACTATTTCTATAAATCAGGCTAATGCCCTTCCTCTTACTACTACAGAAGGAAATCAAGTAAAAGTTATAATAAATTATAGTATGGGAGATAAATCAGTAGTAGGACAGAGAATAAATGCCATTATGGGTATTTACGATCGCGAAACAGGTTCATTGCTAAAGCTATCCTCATTTCCAAACGGATTTATAATAAATAATACAGAAGGAACAACGCAGCTTGCAACAACATTAATAGACCTTAATATTAAGAATATATCAGCAATTATAACACTCACTAATGCGGAAAAGTCTGAAAAGTATTCGAATGATGTTAGAGCGGATCTTAATTTAAGAACAATCTTACCCACTGCTCTGCCATCGTTACAAGAGAATATATCACCATTACCTTCAGAACAGAGCGATGAAGAGGAGCAGGAAAACATCCCTTCTAATGATGAATTTAATTCAGAAGAAGAATAACTAAATAGATGTCAAAGAACTTAAAAAGAGTATTGTGTATCGGACAAATATCTAGATCGATATATTTGTGGCCGACTTCAGAATAATTAAATATTGGACAAGATCGCAGAACCAAATAATCATAATACATCATCATACATATGTACTTTTTGAGCTGCTCTTTCATAATTTTGATAATCATGGTATATGTACTACCATTTACAGATCTGTCAAAAGTATTTTCACAATTTGATCAGATAGATCGAAGAATGACTAACTTCACAGATCTCTTCGACGACGAATTGACTAGTAAAGAAGTATGTGGACTAGATTTTTGCTCTTTGTATCTTGACGTTGAGTATCAAAGTCCATACACAATAGTGTTAGAGGGCAAATTATTAAGATTAGCAGAAAATACTATTGGATATACAACTAATGATTTAATTTGGAAAGGGGTTGATATGATAAAAGAGGCAGATTACATCATTGACTCTGTTCAGTTGTCCGGGTTTGGAACTGAAACAAACCCGTACACATATCATATTATAATGTCAAAAGCTGTTAACTCAACAGATGCTAAAGAATAATCTAAAAAGGTTTAGAAGGTTTGAGATAGAAAGAGAAAGACTAATAATCTACTTTGTACAGGCAACAATACCCAAATACGATAGAGCAGTAGATTAGTAAACAGGATCGCTCAGTCAGATTTTGATGCTTTTAATCCACGTACTGAAGCTCGAACAAATTTCTTATATCGTCATGCAGGGAATCTGTGTTTTCTACCTCGTAAGAAGGTAAATCGATCATCTTTAACTTTTATAACGAAGAAGAGTAATTAAGATAGTCGGTACTAGGTTAAAGAAGTCAAAGTTATACTACCTTATAGATATTTCAGATTACATTCAAAAATTCCTGTATTTCAAACAAGCTTGACAACTCATTAGAAATTTGATCACAGAATATCCCGAGAAGTTCAAAATCAGCTGGCGAAAGATATTTCTCACTAAATATAGCAAGGACACCGATGCTTTTATTTCTATACATAATAGGATAGCCTGCAAATGATCTCAACTTCTCTTTCTTTGCCCAATCCTGATGTCTTATTCTCGGATCATTTGACACATCATTCGTGATAGCTGGCTTATGGGTCTTTACTATTGAGCCTATTTTGTTTGAATCTACGTCCACCTTTGAAAATTCACCATTGATATTTTTGTATATTCCTGCACTATATTTCAAAATCAAATTCTTTCTATCTTTATCCAGTAACCATATACGAGCAAATTTTGCATCAAAGTACTTGACTAGACTCTCAACTATTAACTGAAGTTTGACATTAAGATTCTCGTGTTTTTTCAAAGAGTTGAGAATCCTATATACTCGCCATTTCCTTTCATTTAGCTGTTGTTCATCAAATACTATAAAAGGTGACGCTTTTATTGTACTTGATTCATAAGAACGATAATCTGCAATTAATTCTGCAAATCTATGCAAAAAGTTATCATTTTCAAGTTCATACTGTTCTACAGAATCAAAAATAAAATGGCTTATCCAATTCACGTCACCATCCAACCTCGCAGAATAAACGCAAAATGCTGCTTCTTCAACATATTTATTCAATCTATCTATAAGAATGTGAGAATCCTTAGTAAATCTGAATTTAAGCATAATTGTTCTGTTGATCTTTTCTGAAGTGAGTGATGGATTAAAGATTGTTGAATAACCCAAGACAATATTATTTTGTTCTAATCTTCGTAATCTATATCTTATAGCTCTTTCTGTTATCTTATATCCCATACTTTTGAGGTTATTTGCAATATCAGCAGCGGGGATACGTGCATTCTTACTGAGACGAGAGAGGATTACCTTGTCAATTTCATCAATTATCAAAGTATCAAAATAGTATATGTCATAT
>JAATVS010000167.1 GCA_014523695.1 Nitrososphaerales archaeon TH5895 | reverse complement strand
TTCCTTAGCGGTACCCCTTTCCATATCGCATTGCTAATTAGGTCCCCTCCTACCTTATTGCTTACGCATCCCAGGGTTGAGAATTGTTCCACTGAAGGCATCGCTTTTAATTCCTCATATGTTATTTCAATTGGATTATCGACTAGTCCTTTTACACTCAACCTCCATGTCTTAGCATTGACAGCTGGAATTATGGGGCTAATATCTATCCGGTAGAACAGTTCCGTTGGGGTCACTTCATACTGAAGTAGAGGTGAGAGCACCGGATTTTGAAAGCCTGCTGGAGCAGAACTCGACTGTGATGCCGGCAGTACTGGCACCACAGGTTGGGACGCTTGTTGTTGACTAGAGAATAGTAGACGATTAGTTCCATAATAGAGAATTGGTAAGGCGACTACTGATGCAGCAGCCGAGCGTAGGAACATTCTTCGATTTATCTTTCCAGACTCTGTCATTGTCTTTGATTGAGTATCACCGTCGAGGTCAGCAGATATCAGCTTTTTGTGAGCAGCATCTGATACTAGAGGCTGACGGAATGATATCTTTTGATAAAGTCCTGGGAAAACGAATCCAAACGCGACATTAGGTGGAATAAGGTATATGAATACGTCAGATACGGAGACTGGTCCTGCAGAAGCCTCGGCTAGCGAAAGAAGAACAGAAGTAATTGCCAATAATAATACATAAGCAATGATGGTGGACTGGACCGCTCTTCCCAAATAATTCTTCGCGGGAAGTCTGTCATATAGTCTTCCAACAAGAACACCGATTAGACCATACAAAATTATGTTGACAAGAGTCGCACCAATGAAAGAGGAATATTTGGCTAGAGGCCCTAATGTCTGTACGGCTTGAGATTCGACTTCTCCAGGTGTAAGGGAAAATAGTGTCAATGATGCGATCTCTGGAACAAACACCCCCCCCGCAAACAATCGTAGAATTAATGAAATAGCAACAGCAATTGCCCCAGCCACAATACCTCCCACAAAGAATGATTTGGAGGAAATTCGGACAGCCAATGCGATTCTGTTATGATTTTTCGTTGCAAGGTATGATTTAAGCCTTTTTCCAAATCCTAGGATATCAGGAGAACTGATCTTGCATTAAGTGACTGGGTCTATATCAATAACGAAAACACAAAGGGATGACCAACGTCAAAGTCATCCCTTACCACCTATTACAGAGCAAAGATTGTAAAAAGGATCTGAGGCGATACACTTCGTCGATCATCTCTCAGCGGTCCAACCCATCATCCTTCCAGCATGCTCTATTACTCAGTTTCAAAATTATTCGGCTACTAGTACAGTTTCATATACCAAGGTGAGAGGTTTTGATAATGAAGGGCTTTTATTGTCATATGATAGTTCAACTAATAGGAGATAGTCACCTGCAGCAGGCACAGTGATCTTTAGGGTATTCTTATCCATGGTAGGCCCTTCCAATGTCTCGTCGTAAAGAATAGGAACTTCCGCTACCTTGGGTCCAAGTGTTGTGATCTCTGCCAGTGTTCCGTTTTTGTTGACGGAAGCTTGAATAATTTCTGCCTTCATAGAGTCAGGAACACTACCACCACTGACTTCTATTCCAAGTGACTCATTTTGTTGGATATCTAACATGTTAAGTGCGACCGTTCTACCCGTTCCCCTTGAAAAATTCCCAAGAAAGTAGTTTTCAGAAAGCACGCCGAGTAGCTCTGTCCCCTTTTCAGTTATCCAGGACAAATTACCCTCCGTTGCACTTACCACCGTCTCATTCTTCAATAGGTCGACACTAGGTATCGTTAGTCCGGTCACATTATTGGAAGGGACACTGGCATAGCTAGTAGAATCAAGTACACAGTTGCATTCACCTGATGGTACGGTTTGGGCATCAACAGATTGAATTTGATACGATGTAAAGAGTGCTATAGTCAAAGATGTCAATATAGACATCAACACACCAATTAGCAATTTCATCTCCTATTGAGAAATTGCAGACATGTATATAAAAAATTCGAAACGAACAATATTTCTGCCAAATGCTAGAAGGAGGCAATGACTTGCTGTTCACTAAGCACATGGATGTCAATATATCTTAGAATTGAATATGTGCACAAGCGTAGATGCAAACCTGCAGACGCACTTTTTTTTCGAGCCTGCAAATGCGCAATAGATTTTCAAGCACTGGCGCTGAGAGAGCATGACCGCGTCGGCTTACTTTTTGACTTACATTGAATTGGGGTGAATCCTGTAAATCGCACCTTGCCCAAATGAAAGAACGTACAAGAAGCCATCTGGACCTAACTCAAGATCAGTTATTGCGCCAAACTCTGAGCCAAATATTAATTGCGCAACTTCGGCATCTGTCTCTGCCACTTTATCCGCAATGGGTCCTTCAAGTACTAGATCTGTCCTATTCTCATTCAAATTGAAATTGTATATCCTTCCAAAATGAACATCTGCTACAAGCATATCATTTTCATATTGTTCCCCAAGTTTGTCTGAATCAAAAAATAAGACCTCTGAAGGTCCTACTGTGTCGACCCAGGTGAATTCCGGATCCTGGTAAACTCCTTTTCCCCCAAAGTTGGCTAGCTGCTGGTAGTCAAAATCAGCCGGCGCCTTACCTTGAATCTGCAACCAACCACTATTAAAGCCTGGTTCAATAAGGTTGATTTCATCATTTGACCCGGGCCCATTTTCAGTATCCCAAAGGTTGCCTGTTAAAGGATCGAAGTTAATACCGAAGCTATTTCTGATTCCGTATGCAAAGTATTTGCTGCTTGGATTCTGATCTCCAATAATGCTCTGTACTGGTTGTCCGTCTTGAGTTATCCTAAGAATTCCTCCGGTTCCATCGGGCTTCCCGCCATCATGGACATTCTGCGCTTCAGTGGTATGACCGTCGACATCTCCAATTGCAACATACAAGTTGTTATCGGGACCAATTGTGATTGCACCTCCATTGTGACGAGGTCCCGGTATGGCTGGAAGATCCAAGAGAAGTTTTGGGTTTACCAGTTTATTGTCAACCAGTTCGTATCTGTAGACTCGATTACCAATTGGTGCATCTTCTTGTGACGACACTGCTTCAGTATAATACAAGAAAACATATAGCCCAGGTGAAGTAGTGAAGTTATTATTATCAACGCTAGTCTGATTTGTAGCATTTGAAATTGCAATACCTAACATCCCCCTCTCTACCTCCGATGCAACATTGACTTGGAGTAGAGGATCATCTAACATTGCGCCGTTTACGATCCTATTTACGGTTCCTTTCGATTTCTCCAAGACCAAAAAGTCATCAGGTCCCAACAATGCCATATTGGTGGGGAACTCTAATCCTCTAAATATTAGATCTGCTTTCAGAGTAGGATTAGTAACGTTAGGAGCGCCTGATCCGCCGGAAAAGTTTGAACCTGGGATCTCAGGATCTCCTGCTGTTGCGATCTGAGCATACAAAGAATGTGCGGCAGTTGGGATGTCTAAAATGAGAAGTCCAAGTAAAATTAATACTGCAACTGCACTTGATCTGCAACTTGACTGACCTATCACAGCCAATCGATCTGAATTAATTCTTATAAATACGTTTATTTTTACAAAAAAGTTCACTATAAAATATTAAACATGATTTTTAAACTTCAGATTACTTGAGTCGTTCGTCGAATTAGCGAATCCCGTCAGGCCGACATAGCTGCGTCTGACGATTTGTTCACGGAGTCATACTAACATCAAGCAATGTTTCAATACGGAAACCGTTAATCTTGTCGACGACTGCTGTACCAGGTTGAAGCCGAATAGATATACGTGCAGTAACGCCACCGAATAGTTTGATTCGTCTAGGTATAAATAAATTCTCCGAGTGTCCCGTTTATTCCGGTTTGGTTCGCTTCATTCAGGTTCATTCCGGTTTAGTATACTAAAGAAGCATGCTCTTATGACCGGCTACTTATTTTAAGTTCCAAAACTGCAAACACAGTCTAAAAGAGCCAAACAGATTCAATCTTCAGAGATCCCATGAACTGCAACCTTCCTGAACAAATGTGGAGATACGATGGGTGGTGCTGTCAGGATAGTTGGATAGTCTAGAACGAACGCCAACTTTGTTGACAGCATTTCTGTGTGCTGCCACAGATTCCCAAATCGCATAGTTAACGGATGTGGTGCTAGCAGCAATACCTCTGTGCAATCGAGTTGAGATAAGTCCAGGCTGTTGCTTCATGAGTGTAGCATCATCAGTCCAAGCCTTCAGAAATCCGCCCAGATCTTAAGGGTTTACAGTATATCTGTTGAAGAGGATTATCTGACCACTAAGATCTTCTTCCTCCATCTGCCTTGCTAAGGTTACGTGCTCATCCATTTCAATTTACTTAGCCATTTCAGAACTTCTATTTTCGCCGATTACTTAAATAATTCTTAAGTTCTTAATCATTTCGTCATGTCTAAACCATTTCGAGGCATGCCAAAGCCACATATGACTCGTTTACGACCCGACATCGTCTTGATTGAATACAGCGATGCTGGAGCAGAGGAAGCCCACCTTTCGACTAATACATATGCGCTGCTGGGTGCCAGCCGGATGCTACTGGTAGACACGAATGTTTCATCTCTACTCCCATTTGTGCGGCAGTTGTCTGATGATGGATATTCACCTGCTGCATTAGTGTTATCACACCGACATGTAGTGGGATTAGGAGATGCAATAGGTGACATATCGACTGAATTCAAAATTCCAGTGTTACTTCATCCGATTGATGCAAGTCACCAGCAGGCACTTGCCTCTGGTATCCAATTCGAGAATCCTGTTGGTCATCCCGTTCTTGGTGAATTCGGCTTCGAGGCAGTACTATTCCACGGGCAGACGGCAGGTTCCATCGTTTTGTATTCGACCAAGCACGGAGGCCTGCTTCTTACTGGTGATTCAGCAATGGGTACCACTGCCGATCAGGCAAAAGCCAGTCTGGAGCGTCTGGTTAGGCCACCTATAGAGACAAGTGTGGACGATGCTGAGTTACGAAGACAGTGGTTAGCCTTCCATCGATCAGTCGCAACAGTCCTGCCTTTTCATGGGACTGGATATGTTGATAGGTCGGCAGCAGATCTTGCTTCAATCATGCGACCATTAGTGCGCTCAGAACCTACATATTGGGATAACATGCAAGATTAACGTTGTTACTGTTAGTAGAATCCAATCTAGCATACACCAGCATCAGAACTAAGGAAGAATTTTGTATCAACAATGTCTGTGATACAGTTCTTTTACAAGGAAGAAATTGAAAACATAGTGTCAAAAGTAGCAATAGGACTGAGATTAACTATA
>JAATVS010000166.1 GCA_014523695.1 Nitrososphaerales archaeon TH5895 | reverse complement strand
AATGGTTCAACGGGAACGGTTTTTTTCTGTTAAAGTCCATAAACCACCGAACAAAGGCCTGAACAAAGGGAAATTCTAGCAAACCCTTCTCGCGATTTCGTCTCGGACATTTTGCTTAGACAATAGTCCAGCTTATTGCACGAGTGGACCTTTGTCCGCTGGTCATACGGTCATAACCGCAAAAGTTATTATTAAGCTTAAATGATTAAACTACTTCTCTATTTTGTAAATTTTTGATACATTAACTTGAATACTTCACTTCTTATCATATTTTAGGGAAAAGGGACTATGAATAGTAGCTTTCTGGGGGGATATCTATTATTCTCCTTAATAGGTGAAAAGTAGACTTAGAATTAACGATATAGATGGTTAGTAACAAGCACACTTTTTGCAATGCGTTATTTTCATATGTTCGCTCTAGTAGTCGCCAAGAACATAGCATGGTATAAGAGCCCATTTTGACATATCTCGATCCAGTAAGGTTCTTACACAAAAAAATCACCGTTAGATTTTACGTAATCAACTGAGATTAAGGCTAAATACTGCTAATGCAGATAATTTTTCAAATGAAGAGATCGTGCAGTAATTGTACTGTAGTGGTAAGCATAGTTATTGCCGTAGCGCTTTTCACCGGTAACTTGTTATCATTTTTTGGTTTTCATGAGTCCCTTATTTTAGATGCGAGAACGGAGAGAAACTCCTTTCCTGATTTGAACCCCAGAAGTGAAGGAGAGCCGCAGGCACCTGATAATATTGTCGCAAGTGGAGGTAATGGCGGACACGGAGGCGAAGGTGGTAATGGTGGGTTTGTCGTGGGTGGCGAAAGTGGTGATGGAGCAAACGGAGGTGACGGCGGTGACGGAGGCAATGCCGGAAGCGGAGACAATGGTGGTAATGGTGGTAATGGTGGTAATGGTGGTAATGGTGGTAATGGTGGAAACAGTGGGAACGGCGGAAATGGCGGAAGCGCAAGGGGTGGTCAAGGAGGAGATGGCGGAAAAGGGGGAGATGCCTATGGGCGATCTTCAGCCTCGCCTTTAAGAAGATGACAAATACTCTTCCTCTGTCAGAATTTACACGCACGCATAGGGATGACGTGCTTTTTTTTAATTATTAAGAAAAGTGCAGATTATAAGATATAGATGTAAAAAGAATTTATGTTGCATTGGAATCATTCACCTATATCCTGCAAGTGCACAGAAAGGTAATAAGTACAAAAGTATGAATATTTCCTCAAGATCATTATGGGATTATTAGATCATAGTTCCAATATGAGAAACACAGATAAGAGCTGCTCCGCAATTGTGATTATGTCATTCGCAACGATTCTGGCAGTGATAGTGGTGTCAATAGTTCTGATGCCAGTGGTAAGCAACAGTTACAACGGAGGAACCGAGGCCAATGCCGTGCAGTACAGGGTGATAACATCAATGAACAATGGGTCCCTTGTAGTAGAGGGAGCTGACGGAGCTGACGGAGTGCGGGGAGCTGACGGAGCTGACGGAGTGCGGGGAGCTGACGGAGCTGACGGAGCTGCTGGTGCAGATGGAGCTAATGGAGAAATTTTACTTGAAGAAATTTTCGGACCATAACAAGAATACTTTTCTTCCATCTGGCAATTTTTCATATATTTAATTTATGGATTATTTCGTTCCATAATTGATAATTGCAGACATCAGCTTTATGATCTATATGAATGCGATTGACACAATCCTGTCAAGAGACTGATTACAGGAAGCTGTTTTGTGGACTGAATGTCAGTTTTATGACGGGGTCAAACCCATGCCGATCTCTGCCAGCATCTAGGTGTCAATAATCCGTTGGTAACTTCCAGGCAGAGCAATGAACATAGATGACGTCACCTTCGGATGGACTATTTTAGTTAACCGTTTAAAATTGCAACAGATCTTTGGATAATGCTAATATTAATATTAACTCTCTCTCAGGTTGATACAAGTCGAATTAGGATCATTTGCCCGCATCAAACAGAACTTAGCCTAACGACACATATCCAGGTAAAACAAACATTTGCCCTTCAGTAACAAATAGAAAAGATGATTTCAATACCTGATAATGTTATATTTTTGTTAACTGACATATGTTATACCCATTATATGCAATTCAAAAAAGGCATGAATGGACTCTTGTTGTAGAATAATGAACAACATAAAATACAAAGGAGAATCAGTAGAAAAGAAAATTAGAAACGGTACCATGATCTGTCTAGTCGCGCTGCTCGGTGTATGCTCATTGACAGCATGGACAGTTCCAGGGATAAACTCCGCCCTTGCAATTTCTCCCATCGCACAAGAATGCTTCGTACTTGGCGGTGATGGTGGAAGCGGCGCTAGTGGAGGAAACGGCGGACCAGCTACTGGAGCTCCTAGTGGTAATGGAGGCGGCGGCGGAACAGGTGGAGCAGGTGGAGCAGGAGACAATGAAGGAACCGGTGGAACAGGTGGACAAGGTGGAACTGGGGGAAACACTGGAGCAGGTGGAGCAGGTGGTGAATCCGCTGGCGGAGCTGGCGGTGAAGGCGGGCGCGGAGGAGATGGAGACGTCACTTGCATTATCGACGACAGCGTCAACACAAGGACACACATAATTCAGAATACACTCAGTCCTAAATCAGTAATCGGCCTATCCCATGGTCTCATAAGTCCTATCGCGCCGATTATTGCGATACCATAACTTCTTCGTCCTACCCAAAAATGGCAGTACCCTAAAAAGTATCTGTCACCTCTCCAATCTTTTATTAACTGTAATTTTGATAGAATTTATTTTGTCGCAGAAAATAAGTAGTGTTCTTTGTAGAGACAGCTATGCATACTCTCATTAGTGTCCTGATACCTCGAGTACCGCAGTGTAATCTAAATGAAATGCTCCGGGTGAGAATCTGTTTCAGTGTTTACGGTTCATGTTAATGAGTCATCTACTCGCTAGATTTCTTCTCTGCGGCCATTCTTAGATAAGATTGTCAGAAGGGGATATCTCGATTCTTGAAGCATGAACCCCCGACCTCGGAACTGTTATGAGTATCATTGATTACATTAAGGCTAAAAAAAGTCTTTCACCATAGCGCACAATTGGCTTGCATCGGCAAATAGCCAGACCCTGAGGCCTTTATGATGTACCGATGGTTCTGAAAAATGCCAAGCGTATGTCGAAGACGGGTTTGCCACTTCGACAGATAGATAAACGGAATTCTAATGTGCAAATAACCCTGCAGAGGGGTTCTTTTCTATCAAATGCTGTCGTTAGACATAGCCTTGTAATTAAGGGGATCCATTGAAGATATGCATATGATCGAAAATCTACTTGCAGAGAGTTAGGTAAGACGGATAAACAAGGTTTTTAGATAATCGTTGTTTAAATAAATAATATCAGAAAGTAGAGGAAAATCTCATGTAAGAGAATGAAAGGGTTTAGCTACAATTTTCCCTTCTCATTTCGTTCCTCCACTTTCTGATTTCTTATACGAGTTAATTCCTTGGGAAATAATCCTACAAAGTGTCCGGGTTAGGATATAGAAAAACATTTTCCCTTAATCAGTATAGAAGAATCTTATATAAATAAAATTGTTTCAGAGGAATGGGCCTAAAGAGATTCTGAACCCCCACATACTCCAGCCATTGACGATTCTATTATAGAGCCTAGCTTAGCTTGCAAGGAGGAATAGTACAAAGCTAATTAACCAGTACCATCCGTCGTTGCAGAAGCCAGATAACTGGCAGGACCAAGATTTAAAGTGGTTGCTTCATCTCCACTCGCTTCTTCATCTCTACCACCTGGAGCTTCAATACAAGATCCAGTAGAACCATAACGACTGCCAGCTTCTTTAATTTCACGAAAGACATCAACTTCGTTAGCTGCATCATCATTCTAACTCTTGTCGTGACTGTTGCATTCTTTGATCGTCGCTGCATAATCCAAATTTTTCGAGAGCAAGTTATTTATCCGCTAATAGCACAAATGAAATAATGATGGATAGAGAAACTCTATAAATAATGGTAAGTTCATGGACATCAGTTCACAAATCATATAGCGCATTTCACTATCAGGAAATTATAATAGAAAGTTACGTAAAAAAATGCTACTTGCTACCAGTATGGGAATAGCGCAAGTTTCCTCTCCACTTAGATGGCAATAAGTCGATCGCCATATCTGGGCATGCTGTGAATAGACAGTGTACAATATGCAGTATCTATCTCAGTGTGCAAACAAGGCATTAGCCTAATATCTGCATTCATATTAGATATCACCTATAGATATTGGAATCCAAACCATTCGTAACAATCCATTGAAACATTTTCATCAGAAATAAATCAGATTCAACTGACAGTACATACTAAATAAATTCACATAAGCGTTGCGTGACAGTACTACTACAGAGTGTTATATGAATTGGAAAATTAGACCGGTCCGAACAACGTCTGCCACGCTATTCCTGGGTCCGCTACTTGTTTTAGTGACCGCATCAATAGCCCCAGCACTACTCTTGAATGGAAATTCAGAAGCTTATGCAAAGGATTATTCACAGAGCAGTTCTCAGACTGAAATTTGTGGGAATGGATTCTTGCCTTCAAATGTATATTGTTCAAATCAGGAATCTGAAGTTCAAGGCGATGATAACGTAATTTCCAACACTGCGGGACAATCTTCACGAGACAAAACCAGCCCTTACGACAGTATCAATCTCAATGAAGATAGTGGTACTCCTACTACGGCAAGTGACGGTAATACAAATAATGGTCTGAATACCAACGAAAATATAAATGAGGAAGATAGTAGCAGTGTCGGAACTTTGACTGACGAAGACCCAGCGTTGCTCGTCTTGCCATGTTGCGATGAGATGCCTGGCGACAGCACCAATAGCGCTTAGCTTCTCGATGCTTATTTCCTCTTTTTTTGGCTGATGTTACCATACCTGAGATCAATCATCTATCTGTATTATTTAAGAATAACCAAAGTTAAAACCGTCTAAGACAGACATAGACAATTTGACTTTTTACAGTATCGTAGTATATATATTTAATATAGTAATAAGGAACGATTGTTCATGTACGCGTAATTAATTAAACTTTTTAATATATTACCTGATATTTTTGAATATATTACCTGATATTTTTGAATATATTACCAGATATTCTTTCTAAGCCTATTTTATAATAACAAATTATCAGTTAGTATAGTGTTGATATCTTTCTAAACGCAGGAAATTAGATAAGGATAAAATGATAAGCAACAAAAACTCAATGATGATATTTGCAGCCGCTGCTGCTTTAGTTCGGACTCTGATGTCAATTAGTGGTGTTAATGATATCTTTGCTACTAAATATGATAAAAACAAGGCAACAAACCAGGACAACAGCTGCTGGAATGGGGAAATTTACATCCAAGAACATCCTGAAGGTAGCACCAATAGGGCAAGTGCGATGGATGGAGGATCTGATATTTCAGACGGATGGAGGCACATTCTGTCAAAATATTGATTCACAAATTCAACGTGACGAAAATAGCGCAACATTTGTTGGGGTTCAGCAATAGAAGAGTAACCCTTATCTTTTCATTTTTGACAGCAGATGGTAATCTTTAGTTAGTAACCTGAAGAGATCGGCGTT
>JAATVS010000165.1 GCA_014523695.1 Nitrososphaerales archaeon TH5895 | reverse complement strand
TCAAATATTGCACAAATGGAGATGACGAGGGGATTGTCACTTCCTTCTCCTTACTAGTTGAGGGATCGATTACAGTTAACCTGTTTGTTACATGTTCTGCCACCCATAGGTTCCGAACTTTATCTAAAGTCATGCCAAATGGTAACGCATCCCCAGAAATTGGAGGAAAGTCACTAAATGTCTTGAATACTGGATTAAATACGGAAACTACGTGTCCATCATGTTCAGAAATGTAAATACTTCCCGTATGTGGATCTATGAGCAGGGCGGTAGGGCTGATCAAAGTGTCATTCTCTGTCCCCCCTCCCATGCTAACTCCTCCGCCGCCGCTGCTTTCAGCTGGTGGGGCATATTCATTGATAGTAAGGTTGGAAGCAGGGTCGATGTTGGCAATTTTTCCAATACCCTCTGCGATCCAGATTTGGCCGTTAGATGAGTCTATTGCGATCCCCAGCGGACTGGAATTAGGGGTCGGTAAGGAAAGTGAATTTGTAAAGTTTTCCAATTGAGGATCAAATACTAAAACCTCACCAGTCGATGGAGATGTAATCCAGACAGTTGGAGAATTACCGCCTAATTGGTCTACAGTTTTACTATCTCTTGCTAGGGTACCATTGGTAGATGCATTCAGATCTGATGTATCTCCGATAGCTGTAGAACTAGTACTACTACCATTAATTTGAAATTCAGCACTCCGTACTGCAATCGAAGATGGAACTATACGATCATTGGGGAACCTATATAGTTGACTACTATTTGCCTGAGGATCATATAGACCCAGAACCTTGGAAATTGGATCTATAAACCATATCTGGTCATTTGACTGGTCCAAGGCCATCGCTGTAATTATATTCGTGCCGTTGATTTTGTGCTCTAGGTATCCATTCTTAGTAATATCATATTCAAAGATTCTCCCAGACCCCAGCGAGGTGTCCCCTACCCAGATAGAGTTACTAGAAGAGTCGTAAATTGGATAGAGCGGCTGGCTTCTATTATCAGGCATGGCGATCTGTGTCACACTGTATTCTATTTGATCCAGATCTGGCTTTACAAAGAGATTAAACGTGGCTACAAGATTTAGCGCATTGGTCTCATTCTTCACTCCTTCTACAATCAAGTCCCACTGGCCTGCAAGGCCAAATGATGCATTGGCGGTAAAAAGGCCTTCAGAGATTTTGTTTGTTTGAATCTCGATAGGTCCTATGTTTTCCTCAGTCTGGGTCAGCTTCATCCCGACCGTTCGCATATCAATAGGATTCCCCGATAAATCTAGAAATTCAATCTCAAAATTGTTGATTCCTACGGAGAAAGGTTCTATGGAAAGCTTAATCCTTGCTGTAGCGTTATCAAGGTATTGGGTTGCCGAATATCCACCACCTACGCTTCCTTGATCTCCAATCCCGTTATTAGTGCCAGAAGTTGTGATGAGGAGATTCTGAATATCAGTCTGTTGAGTGTTTTTGGCGCTCTGCTGAAGCTGGCCTTGAAACTCACTAGCTGGCAAGCCAGTATTTGTAAGTACAGCAACTGCGCCGAGCAACAGGATTCCGAGGATTGCTTCGGTCCTAATGCTCCTATTGAATCGAGAAATCGTCCTCGACCATGCCGCCACAGGATTTTCCCTTGACTGATTCTCCATAAGATGATCGGATGTTTTATAGGCTTTACCCTGTTTGGGAATGATAATATTATTGTTATCATCATGGTCAACAATTTGGTTGTTGACTTTGTCATTCTTATTATCATTATCACGCTTGACTTGAGTCCTATAGCTTTTTCTTAGCGGAATTTTGTGTCGTATGTTTTCTAGCAATAGAGCGAGCTTATTCGGTGCCCTGATGAATTCCTTATCACTTGGATACAACTCTTCCGTGGAGAAGGATGTACGCGATCTCTTGGAATCCATTGGGCTAGAAACTACCAACTGTTGTTGAAGCTGCCGGTAAATTGCATTTACTGCACTGAGGGCATCCTTGTGTATTACTCTCTGATTATATCCTCCTAGTGCTAGCATGATCGCAGCCATAATCAATTTAGCAAGTAATGCCTTGCCGTAAAGTGATGCAAGCGTCAAGTTCAGATCGTCCTCCAAGATGTAAAGCAAGAATGGACCTGTAATCACGATAATACCTAAGACTACTACAGGTATCGTCGAGAAGCGAGGAATTATAATGGCCAAAATACTGAATCTGAATCGTTCATTCAAAATCACGTTTTGTTTTAATTGTGGGGCTACAGCCAAAGCAAGGTAAAACACACCTCCAATCCAAATGGATGCCGCTAAATTATGCACAAAATCAATAGTAATGGGTATCTGTGCTCCACCTGTATTAATGGCCGCCCCATGACCCATAAGAGAGGTAGTCAAGAGAGCAAGAATGCCCACACTCATGATAGCTACTAGCTCCCGTTTTAAGAGGAGTCCTCCAAATGAGAATGGCTGTGAACTTGTTCTTGCCGAGGGATTGCTTTTTCTTGAATGTTTTAATCTCTTGCCTACTTTTAGATAAATAAATAAAATCAAAGCAAACAGCAAAAAAGATATGCCGGTTCTTACAAACCAGATATTCCCAAATTTAGTAGACATTGCCTCTACCATCCCAACATTAAGGGAATAAGCCAACGCGTAAATCATCCCAAAGTCTGCTATTATCACGATGGCAGCGCCAATCAACATCATTTTTAGCAATCGCCGATCAATGTGTTCCCTGAACTGACCAAGATCATCAGACGTTGCCTGCGAGAAGTTTCTTTTTTGCTTCCTATCGCCATACACCTCCTTAATTTTGCCAAGCGAATGGCCATACCAGCTCACCTCAGCAAAAGGTTTCCATAGCCAGAGCGACGCAAAGGCAGCTCCGACAACTACTACCTGGCCAACTAGGGCAGGATATCTGGCGATAG